>CAYFYS010000054.1:0-9031 GCA_964347365.1 uncultured Rhodospirillaceae bacterium
GTCGCCGGTCTCCAGCCGCGGGATTCCGCGTCCGACGGGTCCTTGCGGATCGGTCATGGGGCGCTCCCCGCACTTGCCGCGCGCACGGCCTCGACAATCTTCACATAGCCGGAACAGCGGCACAGATTGCCCGAAAGCCCGTCGCGGATCTCGTCCTCGCTCGCGCGCGGCGCGCGCCTGAGCAGCGCGGTCGCAGCGACGATCATGCCGGGCACGCAGAACCCGCACTGGACCGCGCCGGCTTCGAGGAAGGCCTGCTGGACCGGCGACAGCGCGGCGGCACCACCCAGCCCCTCGATGGTGGTGATCTCCCGGCCCGTCGCGTTGACGGCAAGCATCAGGCAGCCGCGCGCGACCTCGCCGTCGATCAATACCGAGCACGCGCCGCAAACGCCCTGGTTGCAGCCGCGCTTGGCGCCGGTCAGTGAAACCTGCTCGCGCAGCACCTGGAGCAGCGTGTGCCAGGGCTGGACGAACAGCTGGTGTGTCCGGCCGTTGACGTCCAGGGCGATCGGGCGCGCCGGGCTCATCGGCCGACCTCTTCGCCGGCCCGCGCCTTTGCGATCGCCCGACCGAGCAGGGGCGGGATGAGCATCAGCCGGTATTCGCCCGACCCGCGCACGTCATCGACCGGATCGCACGCCGCGGCGATCATCGCTGCGGCCTCCTCGAGGGTCGCCCGGTCGAATGTTGAACCCTTCAGACGTTCCTCGGCCGCGGTCACGCGCACCGGCCGCGGCCCGCAGGACCCCACCGCCACCCGGATCGCGCCGCAGCGATCGCCGTCCATCGCGACCACGG
Source organism: uncultured Rhodospirillaceae bacterium (assembly GCA_964347365.1). GTDB lineage: Bacteria > Pseudomonadota > Alphaproteobacteria > MPNO01 > MPNO01 > CAYFYS01. The sequence continues at coordinate 802 of CAYFYS010000054.1, forward strand.
CGGCGACCGAGACGGTGGCGTAATCGCCGTCGACCCGGGCGAACTTTTCGTAGCCGCCGGATGCGCCGGCGGGCGAGGGGGGCAGGGTGACCGCGGTGATCAGCTCACCCGGTTCGAGGGCGACCTCGAGGTAATCGACGAAGAAGTCCTCCGCAGCGATCACCCGCCTGCCGTTGGGCCCGACGACTTCGACCGCGGCATCAAGCGCAACCAGTGCCCCGGGGTAGTCGGCGGCCGGGTCGCCATGGCCGATCGAGCCGCCGATGGTTCCCATGTTGCGGATCGCCGGATGGCCGATCACCCGCGCGGTCTGGCGCAGCAGGGCGTGCGCGCCGGACAGCTCCTGCGCCGTGGCCACGGCGTGGTGAGAGGTCATCGCGCCGATGCGTAGCGCGCCGTCGGGTTGCGGTGCGATGCCCGCCAGCCCGGCGATGCGGCGCAGGCTCACCAGCGCCGAGGGCATCACCAGATCGGCGTTCATCATCGCCACCAGCGTCGCCCCGCCGGCAAGGCAGCGTGCCTCGTCGTCGTCGGCGAGCAGCGCAACCGCTTCATCGACCGTCGCCGGGTCGTGAAACTCCATCGGGCGTGCCTCCTCCACCGTTCGGTTCGGCGAAGTATGTCCGATGGCCGGTGCGGTCGCAATCGCATCGGCGCCGGGGTAGTGTGGCCGCTCAGGCGGTTCCGCGAGGGTTTTGCACATGCCGATGGCCGCGGTCATTCACGAAAAGGGCGCACCGGACGTCTTCCGCTGGGAGGAGGTCGCAGTCCCCGACCCCGGCCCCGGGGAGGTCCGGCTGCGCAACGAGGCGGTGGGCGTCAACTACGTCGATACCTATCACCGGCGCGGCATGCCGCACCCCTGGCCGGTGCCCGACCTGCCGCTGGTGCTGGGGTTCGAGGGCGCGGGCGTGGTCATCGACGTCGGTCCCGGGGTGGTGGACTTCAAGCCCGGCGACCGGGTCGGCTATGCCATGCCGCCGCACGGCGCCTACAGCCAGGAGCGGGTGTACCCGGCGGACAAGCTGCTCGCCGTGCCCGAGGGGATCAATGCGCGGACGGTCGCTGCGTTGATGCTCAAGGGGTTGACCGCCCAATACCTCCTGCGGCGGACCCACCGCCTCGCCCCGGGCGAGGCGGTTCTGGTCCATGCCGCGGCCGGCGGGATGGGCCAGATTCTGTGCCGGTGGGCCAAACATCTCGGGGCGACGGTCATCGGCACCGTCAGCAGCGAGGACAAGGCGGCCCAGGCCCGCGCGGCCGGCTGCGATCACCCGGTCGTCCACGGACGGGGGGACTTCGTTGCCACCGTCAGGGAGGTGACCGGCGGCGAAGGCTGCGCCGTGGTCTACGAGTCCATCGGAAAGGACACCTTCCGGCGCTCGATGGACTGCCTGCGCCCGCTGGGCATGTTGGCGAGCTACGGCCATGCGTCCGGTGCGCCCGACCCGGTGGACGTGATCGAGCTTGGCGCGCGCGGCTCGCTGTTCCTGACCCGTCCGGCGATCATGCACTATATGGCCCGGCGCGCGGATATGGTGGCCGGCGCCCGGGAGCTGTTCGCGGCGATCGCATCCGGTGCGGTGAAACCGGCGATCAACCACCTCTACCCGCTCCGCGAAGCAGGCCAGGCGCACCGCGCGATCGAGAAGCGGCGCACGACGGGGGCGAGCGTGCTGCTGCCGTTCGAATAACGGCCAGCCCCGTGCGCGGTCCGGGTTGCGGCGTGTTGACAGGCTCCGGCGGACCGGCGCTAATTCGCCGAGATGACCGGGAGCGCATCGATGAGGTTGCTACGGCCGTGTTTGGGCGCTGCGGCGTTGCTGCCGGTGTTTTCGGCGGCCGCCAACGCCCATCACCCGATGGGCGGGACGACCCCGCAGACCTTCATACAGGGGCTGCTGTCGGGTTTCGGCCATCCGGTCATCGGGCTCGACCATCTCGCCTTCGTGGTCGCCGTCGGGCTGATTGCTGCGCACTGCCGTCGGGCCTACGCGCTGCCCGCCTGTTTCCTGGCCGCGATGGTGTTGGGCGTGGGCGTCCACCAGGCCGCGATCGACATGCCGGTTGCCGAAGCCGCGATCGCGCTGTCGGTTGTTGTGCTCGGCGGGCTCGCCATCCGCGCGCGATCCGTCCCGGTGGCGATCTCCGCGATGCTGTTCGCGCTCGCCGGGCTGTTTCACGGCTACGCCTACGGCGAAAGCATCCTCGGGGCCGAGGCTGCGCCCATGACCGCCTATCTGATCGGTCTGGTGGCGGTCCAGTATGCGATCGCCGCCGCGGTTATCGGGCTCCTGCGCCTGGGTGCTGTCACCACCGCGAATGTCGAACCGGCGCGGGTTGCCGGCGGGGTGGTGCTGGGCGTCGGGCTGGTCTTCCTCCTTGACACCCTGCCGGTCTGAGCCGGTTTTCGCCGCACCGGCTCGCGGTCCGGTCATGACACGGGTCGATCCGAAGACCGCTAATGACGAGGCGTTCGGCCGGCTCGTGGCGGCCGAACCGGTGCTCGTCGACATCCGCCCGGCGATCGAGGCCCTGCCGGGGATGACGCCGCACACCGTGCTGACCTCTGGGCCGACGCTGGCCTGGCCGGACTACACCGGCGGGCAGCGCGCGGCGATCATCGGGGGTGCGCTGTTCGAGGGCCTGGCGGCCAGCCGCGCCGAGGCCGAGCGCAAGCTCGCCGCGGGCGAGATCAGGGTCGACGGCTGCCACGATTACGGCTGCGTCGGCTCGCTGGCCGGGATCTACACCGCCTCGATGCCGGTTTTCGTGGTCGAGAACACAACCACCGGCCGTGCCGGGTGCTGCAACATGTACGAGGGCACGAACCCGCGCCGGCTGAACTACGGCGTCTACGACGACGGCGTCCGGGACCGGCTGCTGTTCGTCCAGGACGTCGTCGCTCCGGTGATCGCCGAGGCGGTGCGCGCAAGCGGCGGCATCGCGCTGAAGCCGATCATGCAGCGCGCACTCCACATGGGTGACGAGCTGCACAGCCGCAACACCGCCTCCTCCCTCCTGTTCGCCCATGCGCTGTTCCCGCACCTGCTGCGTATCGACACGGCCCGGCGCGCGGCGGTCGAGCAGACCCTCCAGGTGTTGACCGAGGATCACTACTTCTTCCTGCGGTTGTCGATGGCGGCGGCCAAATGCGCCGCCGATGCGGCCGCGGACGTCGAAGGATCGGGCCTGGTGAGCGCCATGGCCTTCAACTGCCGCAACTTCGCCATCAGGGTCGGTGGGCTCGGCCGGCAGTGGTTCACCGGCCCGCACGCCTCGGTCTCGGCCAGGCTGTTCGAGGGCCATGACGAGGACGAGATCACCTGGATGGGGGGTGAGAGCATCATCGCCGAGACCGTCGGGCTCGGCGGCTTCGCGCAGGCCGCCTCGTTTGCGCTGCAGCGCTACCAGGGCGGTTCGGCCGAGGCGATGGTCGCCCGCAACCTGGAGATGTACGCGATCACCCACGGCGAGAACCCGGACTACAGGATTCCCTATCTCGGCTACCGCGGCACGCCCACCGGCATCGACATCCACCGCGTGGTCGACACCGGGATCCTGCCGGTGATGGATATCGGCATCGCCGGCCGCGACGGCGGGCAGATCGGTGCCGGCGTGGTGCGGGCGCCGATCGCGTGCTTCCAGGCCGCGCAACGGGCCTATGCCGAACGCTATCCGGGCGCTTAGAGCGGCGCGCAGGCCGCGCCGAGCCACCGGGTCGTGTCCTCGTCGAGGCCCGGCGCCAGCTTGTCGAACACCGTTTCGTGATAACGGTCGAGCCAGGCGATCTCGTCTGCGGTCATCAACGCCGGTGCGATCAGGGCGCGGTCGATCGGCGCAAAGGTGATGGTCTCCAGCGCCAGCAGCGGCAGTTCGGCCCCGGCCGGCATTTCGTGTTCGACGACCACCACCAGGTTTTCGATCCGGATGCCGTAGGCGCCGGCCTTGTAGTAGCCCGGTTCGTTGGACAGGATCATGCCCGGTGCCAGCGCCACCGAGGCGCCGGTCCTGGAGATCCGCTGCGGCCCCTCGTGGACGCCGAGGAAGCTGCCCACGCCGTGGCCGGTGCCGTGGTCGTAGTCCAGACCGGCCCGCCACAACGCCACGCGCGCCAGCGTGTCGAGCTGGCCGCCGTCGACGCCCTCGGGGAACACCGCGACCGCGACCGCGATATGACCCTTGAGCACGCGGGTGAAGCGGTCGCGAATCTCCGCCGCCGCCGGCGCGCCGTCGGCGGTTCGGACGTAAACGGTCCGCGTCACGTCGGTCGTGCCGTCGAGGTACTGGCCGCCGGAATCGATCAGGAAAACCGAGCCCGGTGCCAGGGTCCGGTTGGAAGCCCCGTCGACCCGGTAATGGACGATCGCCCCGTTGGCGTCGGCCCCGGCGATGGCATCGAAGCTGACCCCGCGGAACAGCGGATCGGCCGCGCGCGCGCGATAGAGCTTCCGGCTGGCTGCGAGTTCGGTAACGGCGCCGGAAGGGGCGGCCGCGTCCAGCCAAGCGAGAAACCGGACCAGGGCGCAGCCGTCGCGGATGTGCGCTGCACGCGCGCCGGCGAGCTCCGCGGCGTTCTTGCAGGCCTTGGGCATCGCGCAGGGATCGGGCCCCCGCACCGGTTCGCAGCCCGCTTCCCGCAGGCGGCGGGTGATCCAGACCGGGGCGGTCTGGGGGTCGATCCGCACCCGGCGGCCGGTCCTGCCCAGCCGGTCGAGGGCCGGGCCGAGGCCGGCTGGCGGCTGGATTGCGACCGTTCCGGCGAACGCCGCCGACAGCGCTTTGGTGATCTTGCGCGGATCGACGAACAAAGCGACCGCGCCCGATGACTCCAGGATCGCAAAGCACAGCACGACCGGCGTGTTGGGAAGGTCTCCGCCGCGCATGTTGAGCAGCCAGGCAATCGAATCAGGCGCGCTGAGCACCACCGCATCGATCCTTTGCTCGGCCAGGTGATCCGCGAGCGCGGCGCGCTTGGCCGAGGAGTCGAGCCCGGCATGGTCCACGCCGTGCGGCACCGCCGGCGAGAGCGGCGGCGCGGGCTGGGACGACCAGACGGCATCGATCGGGTTGTCCTCGACCGGGACCAGGGTCGCGTCGGCTTCCGCACACCCCGCCTCCAGCCGGGCCAGACCGTCCAGGGTATGGAGCCAGGGATCGTAGCCGAGCCGGGCCCCGGCGGGCAGCGTCTCGGCCAGCCACGCGGCCGGCGGCTGCCGGGCAAGGTGGCGCGGGCGGAAGCGCGCGGTATCGACCTGGTCTTCGACCTGCAGGATGTAGCGCCCGTCAACGAAGATTGCGGCGGTTTCTGCAAGGACGAACGCCAAGCCGGCCGATCCGGTGAAGCCGGTCAGCCAAGCCAGCCGCCGGGCGCGCGGCGGCACGAACTCGTCCTGATGCTCGTCGGCCAGCGGCACCACGAACCCGTCGAGCCCGCGGCGGGCGAGCTCGGCGCGCAACGCCGCCAGACGCTCCGGCGGGGCGGGGCCTGTCCCGAGCCCGGCCTCGTTCACGGTGCGGGCGTGGGCTACCCGGGCCAGCAGCGCGGCGGCTTCCTGCCGACCGGGCGGCGGGTCGATCAGGCGCAGCCATTCGGCGGGATCGGTCGCCTCCGGCGCACCGAGAACGCCGTTCACCAGGGCGTCGATACCCTCGCTAGGCGACAAATTCAGGTCCCGCACGGTCCGAACATGTCCTAAAAGACCATCAAAAGCGACCCCGCCGCAATGTGGATTCCGCACTGGAACAGGAATTCCGCTCCCCGTTCGGCGTCCGGCAGCGCAGCGGGTCGTGCATGCGGATATCCTCAGGGGGGCGGGGCGGCTGCGCTCCGGCCCACCACCAGCGTCGGCCAGTCGCCGATGACGATCCGGTCGAGCACCGCGAGGCCCTGCCGCGCGTAGGCCCTGCGCACCGCATCGCCTTGCGCGGCCGGGATGCCGGACAGTACGGCGCGACCGTCGTTGCGAAGGTGGCGGGCGATCGCGGGCGCCATGCGGATCAGCGTGCCGGCAAGGATATTCGCCGTGATGATCCCGTACGGCGCGGCCGCACGCAGCCGGGTGTTCGCGAAGCCGCGGCTGATGCGGGCCTCGATAAGTGCGTCCAGGCCGTTCGCGGCGGCATTGTCAGCTGCCACCGCGACCGCGACCGGATCGCTGTCGGCCGCCATCACCGGAACCTGCCAGAGGCGGGCCATCGCGATGGCAAGCAGTCCCGACCCGGTTCCGAGATCGAGCGCCGGTGTCCCGCCGGGCGGCGGCGGGCTTGCCGCGATCGCCAGCAGGCAGCCGCGCGTGGTCTCGTGCGATCCGGTGCCGAAGGCTCGGCCGGCATCCAGAACGATGGCGTGCGTCCCCTCCGGGTCCGGCGCGAGGATGTGGCTGCCGCGGACATGGAAAGGCCCTGCGGGGCCCGCCGGGCGCGCGCTGTTGGCCGCTTCCACCCAGTCGGTGGCGGGCAACGGTGCGACGACGACCGATTTCGCGGCAAGACCGGAAGCGGACTCCGCGCCCGAGACGCGCGCCCGGAGCCGCGCCTCGGGCGGTCGGGCGGCCATCACCGCGCGGATGCGCCAGACCCCGGCATCGTCTTCGCGCATCAGGGCGAAGGATGCGGCCCGATGGTCGACGGGGCTGGTCAGCGCGTCCTCGAATGCCGCGAACGCGTTCGGATCCACATCGTGAAGCGCGAATTCGAGCGTGACGCACCAGCCGGCGGTCTCAGACCGGTTCGACAAAGCTCTCCATGACCTTTTTGGTGCCTGCCTTCTCGAAGGCGATCTCGAGCTTGCCCGCCTCGTTGGCGAGGACCGTCCCGTAGCCGAATTTTTGATGGAAGACCCGGACGCCGGTGTCGAGGCGGGCGCCCGGCTCGTCCAGCCGCCGCGCCCCGCCCTCGATCAGCATATCGATGTCGGAGCGCCTGGCATGCCGGAGCCGGTCGTAGCCCGACCCGCGGCCCCGGCGGGACGGACGGTCGGGCATGGCCAGCGGGTCGTCCTCCAGGCCGAAGCACGACCGGGCGGGAAGAAGGCCCGGATCGCTCACCACATCCACCTGGTCCCGGGGCAGTTCCTCGACAAAGCGCGAGGGGATCGAAGATACCCATTGGCTGTAAATCCGCCGGTTCGCGGCATGGCTCACCATGACCGTCCGACGCGCCCGGGTAAGCCCGACATAGGCGAGTCTGCGCTCCTCTTCCAGCGCCGCCCCGCCGCCCTCCTCGACCGCGCGCTTGCTGGGAAAGACCTCTTCCTCCCAACCCGGCAGGAAGACATCGTCGAACTCCAGCCCCTTGGCGGCGTGCAGGGTCATTAGGCTGACCAGATCGCCGTCCGCGCCGGCTTCGCGGTCCATCACCAGCCCGATATGTTCGAGGAACCCGCCGAGATTCTCGAAGTCCTGCAACGCGGAGACCAGCTCCTTGAGGTTCTCAAGCCGACCCGGCGCGTCGGCCGAGCGGTCGTTGCGCCACATCGCGACATAGCCAGATTCGTCGAGAATCTGCCCCGCCAGGGCGACATGGTCGCCGTCGGGCTGCGCCCGCCAGCGGTCGAGGTCGGCAAGGAACCGGCGCAGCGCGTTGCGCGCACGGCCAGTGAGCTCGTCGGTTTCGATCAGCCGCCGCGCGGCCTCGCACAGCGACACCGCCCTTGCGCGCGCAAAGCGATGGCAGGTCCGCAAAGTCGCCTCGCCGATCCCCCGGCGCGGCAGGTTGACGATCCGCTCGAAAGCGAGATCGTCGCCGGTCTGGTGGACCAGCCGCAAGTAGGCCAAGGCGTCGCGGATCTCCTGTCGTTCGTAGAAGCGCGGACCGCCGACGACCCGATAAGGCAGGCCGAGCGCGATGAACCGCTCTTCGAACTCGCGCATCTGGAAGCTCGCGCGCACCAGCACCGCGATCGCGCCCAACGTGCTGCCACGGCTCTGGATGGCCTCGATCTCTCCGGCGAGGATGCGCGCCTCGGTCTCGCCGTCCCACACCGCGCGGACGCGGATCGGCGGCCCGGCCGGAGCGGCGGTCCACAAGGTCTTGCCGAGCCTGCCCCGGTTGTGCGCGATCACGGCCGCCGCGCCGGCCAGGATCTGCGGTGTCGAGCGGTAGTTCTGCTCCAGCCGCACGATCCGTGCGCCGGGAAAGTCCGTCTCGAACCGCAGGATGTTGCCGATTTCCGCCCCGCGCCAGCTATAGATCGACTGGTCGTCATCGCCCACGCAGCAGATGTTGT
>CAYFYS010000055.1:0-9027 GCA_964347365.1 uncultured Rhodospirillaceae bacterium
CTCGGTAGGCTCGCGGCGCAGGTCCTGGTAGTTCTCGAGGATGCCGTTATGGGCCAGCACGACCCGATCGTCGGCGTGGGGATGGGCGTTGACGGTGTTGGGCTGGCCGTGCGTGGCCCAGCGCGTGTGCCCGATCCCGATCGCGCCGCTGAGAGGCTCGCGCGCCAGGACGCGCTCCAGATTGGTGATCTTGCCTTCCGCGCGTCGGCGTTCGATATGGCCCTTGACCAGGGTGGCGACACCCGCGGAATCGTAGCCCCGGTACGCAAGCCGCTTCAGCCCGTCGATCAGCAACGGGGCGGCTGCGCCGGGTCTGCTGATGATGCCGATGATGCCGCACATCGGCTCAGCCCTCTTCGGGGCACTCGGCGGCCGGTGTCCGTTTCGCCTGCCCGGCGGCCCGCCGGCGCGTGCGGAAGTCTTCGGCCCAGCCGTTCTTAACCGTCTGCCCGGTGCGCTCGACGGCGAGCGCATCGCTCGGCACGTCGCGGGTGATCACGCTGCCCGCGCCGGTGATCGCGCCCGGGCCGACGGCGACCGGTGCGACGAGCGAGTTGTTCGACCCGATAAAGGCGCCGGCGCCGATTTCGGTCTGCGACTTGACGAACCCGTCATAGTTGCAGGTCACGGTACCGGCACCGACATTGGCCTTGGCGCCGACCCGGGCATCGCCGACATAGCTGAGATGATTGACCTTCGCGCCATGCTCCAGGACCGCCTCCTTGATCTCGACGAAATTGCCGATGCGGACCTCCGGTCCGACCCGTACCCCAGGGCGCAGGCGGGCGAACGGGCCGATCACGGCGTCTTCGGCGATGGCGGCGCCTTCGAGATGGCTGAACGGGCGGATCTCCACCCGGTCGCCGACCTTGACGCCGGGGCCGAAGAAGACCTGCGGACCGATCCGCACGTCACGCCCCAGAACGGTATCGTAGCTGAAATAGACGCTGTCCGGGTCGAGAAGGGTCACGCCCCCGGCCATTGCCCGGGCGCGCAACCGGCGCTGGAACGCCGCCTCGGCGGCGGCAAGGTCGGCCCGCGCGTTGACGCCCATCACCTCTTCGGCGTCCTCGGCCAGGCACACCGCGCAACCCAGCCTGCGTGACCGCGCGACCGCGACGATATCGCTCAGGTAGTACTCGCCCTTGCGGTTGTCGTTGCCGATCGCCTCCAGCAGCGTCAGCAGGCGAGATCCGTCGACCGCCATGACGCCGGCATTGCACAGCCCGATCGCCCGCTGGGCATCGGTCGTCTCGCGGTGCTCGACGATGGCCTGAAGCGCTCCGTCCGGGGCGGCGATCAGCCTGCCGTATCCCGACGGGTCGTCGGGCCGGAAGCCGAGAACGACCACCGCGGGTTCGGCCGGGCCACGCAGTGCGGCCAGCATGCGGGTCATGGTCCGGGCGGTAATCAGCGGGGTGTCGCCGTAGACGATCAGGACGTCGCCGTCGAAGCCGGTCAGGTACGCGCGCGCGGCCAGCACCGCATGCGCGGTCCCCAGGGGCCGGTCCTGGATCACCGTCGGTGTCGGTGCGACGACGTCGCCGATCTGCCCGGCGCCGTTGCCCACGACCACCGCGCAGCGCTCGGGCGCGATCTCCGCCAGCCGGTCCAGCACATGGCACACCATGGCGCGTCCGGCGATCTCGTGCAGCACCTTGGGCCGGGACGACTTCATGCGGGTGCCCTCGCCGGCGGCGAGCACGATGGCCGCGGATTTCCTGCCTCTCATCTGCCGAACGCCGGTTCGTAAGCCCCTATCGGGGCTGGACGGTGCCACAAAGCCCGATCGAGCGCCACGCCCATTATTCCGGCGCATCGCGCGGCGTGAACACCCGGCTCCGACCGCCGCTGTCAAGGTTGGCGCCCACCAGATGGACGATCATCAGGCCCCAGACCGTGTTGAGTTCCAGCCGCACCGGCATGGGCGGCACGCCCTCGAAGATCGGCGCGATCCAGATCGAGGCCTTGCGCTCCTGGCTGCCGGATCCGTCATGGTCGCGCTTGCGCGGCTTGCCATGCACCGCCTCCAGGGCGATCGTGCAGAGCAGTGCGGCGCCGGAAAACGCCGAATAGCGGCTGCGGGGCAGCTTATCCTCCATCAGCCGGGTTACGGCGAAATCGAAACCGCGCTTGCCGTCAAAGACCGCAATCCTGGTGTCGCATTCCTGGCCGGACTGGATCGAGCGCGACAATTGCAGGAACGCGCTTGCCACATCGAGCGCATCGCGCAACTTCTCCGGCGGGATATCCGGGCGTTCGCGCTCCGGCTCCGAACTCGCGACACTAGGTCCCTGTTCGTCGAAGCGCAGGGTCGTCCAGCGCTTCTTGCCGCGCGAGAGGCTCTCCAGATACGCCCAGACCGGGCGCACCCGGGCGCCGTCCAGCCTGCCTGAAGCGTTCGCTCGCAGCGACCAGGTGAACATGAGATCGGCCACGCCCCCGGTCTCCACCGCCGCTTCGAGATCGTAACCGGTGCCCTCCAACGCCAAGCGGACATCGAGCTTCAGGATGTCGAAGCCGCCGAAATAGATCGCGTATCTCAGGTCCACATTGCGCCGTTCTCCATTGCCGGGGGCACCGGCAATGGCCGTACCGCCAAGAACGAGTGCGGCCGCAAGACCGACGAAGGTGCGCAACACGGTCCCCGAAAGGGCCATGACGAATCTCCCCTACGCCCCGAGGGCCCCCCGTATCGACCTTGCGCGACAGGAAATCAAGCCGCTGGGCGGGCGGCGACACCGGGTCGGCGGCTTGCTTGACACCCCCCGGCGGGGATCATTAAATCCGCTCCCCGCCGGCAGGGCGCGTAGCTCAGCGGGAGAGCGCTCGCCTCACACGCGAGAGGTCGCTGGTTCAATCCCAGCCGCGCCCACCATCCCCGGATCGCAGGGCACCGCCCTTGCTGCCCGGACGGGGCTGGGATACCGTCGCATGGCGCAGGTCGGGCCGGTGGACGACGGGAGGGCGACCGATGGACAAACGCATGAAGACGCACGGCGATCTCGGCTGGTGCGATCTGATGACCGATGATGCCGACAGGGCGTGCGCCTTCTACGCCGAGGTCATCGGGTGGAACACCGAGGACATGAATGTCGGCATGGGCCCATACACCGTCTTCAAGGCCGGCGACCGCCCCGTTGGAGGCGTGATGCGAAAGCCCCCGGATATCGCCGATGCGCCGACCGCCTGGACGTGCTACGTGACGGTGGACGATGTCGATGCGTGCGTGGCGCGGGCCACCGAGGCGGGCGGTTCGGTGATCGCAGCCCCGGTGGACATCCCCACGGTCGGGCGCGTGGCGATCATCCAGGATCCCACCGGTGGCCGCATCGGGGTTGCCACCTACCTCGACGAAGACGGCTGACTCCGCAGGGCCGGCCGCCGCCCCGGCGCGCGATGCGCCGTTGCGGCATCACGTATTCGGCCGTTACCGCTCACGCGACCGGGGCAGTCCAGTCGGTCGATTCCAGGATCTCGCGCACCCGGCCGAGGAAGCCGGCCGAGTAGGCGCCGTCGATCGCCCGATGGTCGAAGGACTGCGCGAGCACGCCGATTGGGCGGATGGCGATCACGTCGCCCGCCGGCTGCGCGATCACCACGGGCTTCTTGCGCACGCCGTCCGTCGACAGGATGGCGACCTGCGGCTGGTTGATGATCGGTGCGGTGATCAGGGTGCCGAACGTGCCGGAATTCGACAGCGTATAGGTCCCCCCCGACAGCTCGTCGGGCGAAAGGGTGCCGGCGCGCGCGCTGGCCGCGGCGTTGCGGATCCGGCGGGCGAGTGCGCCCACGTCCAACTCTTCGGCGCCGCGCACCACCGGTGCCACCAGCCCGCCGGGGCCGAGATCGACCGCGATGGCCAGATGGACCCGGCGGTGGACGATCAGGTTCCCGCCTTCGATCGCCGCGTTCACATGAGGAAAATCGACGATCGCCCGGCATACCGCACGGGCGATGAAGGGCAGGTAGCTGAGCGTGAAACCCTCCCTGGCGCGCCAGCGGTCGCCGAAAGCGCCGCGCGCCGCATCGACGGCATGGAAATCGACTTCCACGGCCTGGAGGACATGCGGGCTGGTCGCCTTGGAGTGCACCATGTGCTCGGCGATCCGCTTGCGAATGGCGCTGAGCGGTACGGTCCGGGTATCGGCGACGGCCTCGTCGGGAACCGCCCGGCACGCGCCGAGCTGGCGTTCGACGTCGCGCCGGGTGATCCGTCCCTGCGCGCCGGTACCCGACAGGGCGACGACGTCGAGCCCGTGCTCGGCGATCAGGCGGCGGACTGCGGGCGACAGCGGCCGTCCGGCCGCGTCGCGGCGCGGCACGGACCAAGCGGGCGCGCCGGCCGGTGTCGGCGTCGCGCTCCGGGCTGGCGCGCCCTCCTCGGCGATCACCCCGAGCCTGGTGCCGACGGCGACCGTCGTACCCTCGGCGATGAGGATTTCCGTCAACACGCCGCCGCCGGGTGCGGGGACCTCCGCTTCGACCTTGTCGGTGGAGACCTCGAACAGAATCTCGTCGGCCGCGATCCTGTCGCCCGGCGCCTTGCGCCAGACCGTAAGCGTGCCTTCGGAGACGGTCTCGCCAAGCTGCGGCATCACGACGTCCATGGCCGTTCAGCCCATGTTGGCGCGCACGGTCGCAACGATCCGCTCGACCGAAGGCAGCGCCAGCCCTTCCAGGTTTTCGGCCGCGGGCAGGGGAATGTGCGGCGTGGTGATGCGCACGATCGGTGCGTCGAGGTCGTAGAAGCACTCCTCCGCGGCGATGGAGGCGATCTCCGCGCCCCAGCCGCACAGCCTCGGGTTTTCCTCCACGGTGAACAGGCGTCCGGTCTCTGCGACCGCGGCGAGGATGGTCCTGGTATCGAGCGGCACGAGCGAGCGAACGTCGATGACCCGGGCCGAGATGCCGTCCTCGGCCTCCAGTCGGTCGGCTGCCGCGACGGCCCGCGGCACCATGGCCGCGAGCGCCAGGACGGTCGCATCGGTGCCCTTGCGCACCACCGTGGCGGTGCCCAGCGCATCGACATGCTCGCCCTCGGGCACCTCGCCCTTGACGGCGTAAAGCGATTTCTGCTCGAAGAAGATCACCGGATCGGGGTCGCGGATCGAAGCCGCGAGCAGGCCGATCACATCCGCAGGGGTCGAGGGTGCGACGACCTTGAGGCCTGGAATCATCATCGCCCAGTTTTCGATCGACTGGGAATGCTGGGCGCCGAAGCCGACCCCGCCGCCGTTCGCCGTGCGGATCACCAGCGGGAAGGCGACCTGGCCGTTGGTCATGTAGCGCGACTTGGCGATCTCGTTGGCGACGAGATCCCAGCAGACGGCGAAAAAGTCCGAGAACATGATCTCTGCGATCGGCCGCAGCCCGGTCATCGCCGCCCCCATGGCCGCGCCCAGAATCGCCTGTTCGCAGATCGGCGTATCGCGCACCCGGGTCGGTCCGAACTCCTCCAGCAGCCCCACGGTGGTCTTGAACACCCCGCCGGCCGCCGCCACGTCCTCGCCCAGGAAGACGACCGAGGTATCGCGCCGCATCTCCTGGGCGATCGCTGCGGCCACCGCCTCGCGATAGGTTAGTTCCGCCATGCCGCGCCTCCGTCGGCGTAGACTTCGGTCTCCAGGATCGCCGCCGGCGGGGCCGGCGATGCCTTGGCCGTCTCGGTCGCCGCCTCGACGGCGGCCGCGACCTCGGAGTCGATGCGCTCGATCACGGCCTCGCTGATACCGAAGTCGTTCAGCCGCTGGCGATAATGCGGGATCGGGTCGCGCGCAAGCCAAGCGGCCACCTCTTCCTCGGGGCGATAGGTGCCCGGGTCGGCCCGCGAATGGCCGCTGTGTCGGTAGGTCTTCGCCTCGATCAGTGAGGGCCCGTCGCCGGCGCGCGCTTTGGCGAAGGCGCTCTGCGCGATGCGGTAGACCTCATCGGCGTCGTTGCCGTCGACGATGACCGGCTCCATCCCGTAGGCCGATGCGCGGTCCGCCGCCGGGTGTTCGACCGGGATCACCTCGGCGATCGGGGTGTATTCCATGTAGAGATTGTTCTCGCATACGAAGACCACCGGCAGCTTCCAGACCTGGGCCATGTTGAGTGCCTCATGGAAGGCGCCGATATTGGTCGTACCGTCGCCGAAGAAGCACACCGCGACCTGGTCGGTGCCACGATACTGGGCCGACCACGCTGCGCCCATGGCGATGGGCAGATGCGCACCGATGATCGCATAGGAGCCCATCGCGCCGTGCGCCACGCTGGTCAGGTGCATCGAGCCGCCCTTGCCGTTCAACAGGCCGCAGTCCCGGCCCATCAACTCGCCAAGCACGCCCGCCATCGAGGCGCCGCGGGCCAGGGTGTGGGCGTGGCCGCGATAGGTGCAGAACGTATAGTCGCCATCCTTCATCGCGACCGCGAACCCGGCCGCAACCGCCTCCTGGCCGAGTGACAGATGGACCGTGCCTCGTACCAGGTTCTGCAGGAACAGGTCCTGGACGCGCTTCTCCAGCTGGCGGATCTCGAGCTGGGACCGCCACAGCCTGAGCCGGTTCTCCTCGCCGATATCGTCGTTGATGCGTCGCCCGCGCGGCTTGCGCGCAGCCCGGACCGGTTTGCGCGCCGCGCGCGCCTTCGCTGCACCCCTCATCGTCCGCGTCGTCTGTCCAGCCGCCCTGGCCATGCGTCCCTCCCGCTTCAGTATTTGGCCGAAATCGGCAGGTCTTCGGCCGGGTAGAGGCTGATCAGCCTGGGGCCCTTGTCGGTGACCACGACCTCTTCCTCGATGCGCGCGGCCGAATAGCCGTCCTTGGCCGGACAGTAGGTCTCCAGGGCGAACACCATGCCTTCCTTGATCTCCTTGGGATCCTCCATGGACACTAGGCGGCTGATGATCGGCCGTTCGTGGATCGATACCCCGAGCCCGTGGCCGAACTGCAGCCCGAAGGCCTCCATCTCGCCGGCGAAGCCGAATTCCTCGGCCCGTGGCCAGACCCGGGCGATCTCGTCGGTGGAAACGCCCGGCCGGACCCGTTCGATCGCGGCATCGAGCCATTCGCGGCACTGCTTGTAAGCATCTTCCTGGACCGGGGTCGCGCGCCCGACATTGAACGTGCGGTAGTAGCAGGTGCGGTAGCCCATGTAGGAATGCAGAACATCGAAGAAGGCCTGATCGCCCGGGCGCACCATCCGGTCGGTGAAGTTGTGTGGATGCGGGCTGCAGCGTTCGCCGGAGATCGCGTTGATCGCCTCGACATCGTCGGAGCCCATCTCGTAGAGCAGCTTGTTGGCGCGCGCAACGATGTCGTTCTCGCGCACGCCGGGCTTAAGCTCCTCGCCGATCATGTGATAGACCGCATCGACCATGCCTGCGGCCTGGTTCAACAGCACGATCTCGTCGATGTTCTTGACCTCGCGGGCGTCGAGCATCACCTGCTGGCCGTCGCGTACCTCGATATTGCGCTTCTGCAACTCGAACAACATCGGCGGCTCGCAAACATCCACGCCGATCGGCTGGTCGCCGACTCCGGCGTCGTCCAGCATCGCCTTGATCTGTTCGGCGGCCCTGGTCATCAGCCCGGCGGCCGGCGGCACCGTCCCGCGCAAGCCCAGCATGCCGGCGTGAACGTGGTCTGCGGCAAGCCACGGCGCGTTGATCCGGTGATGCGTCGCCGCCGAGCCGAAATCCCACACATGCGGTTCCTGGCCGCGCATCAGGAGCGCATAGCGTGACAGCTTGTCCCTGGACCATTCGCCGATCGCGGTGCCGGTCAGATACCGGATGTTGTTGTTGTCAAAGCACAGGAGGGCACCGAGATCGGAATTCTCCAGCGCCTGTCTGGCACGTCCCAGCCGGTAGGTGCGCAGCCGGTCGAAATTGACCCGCTCCTCGGTATCGACACCGTCATGCCCGGGTGCCGGGATGGCCCGGTTCCAGTTGTATCCCGGATCGAGGCTCTTCGGATCTGCGGCCATGGATCGTCCTTTCGGGATCGTCGTCACGGTCATTCAAGCCCGCTCGCGCGCGCTTGTTCAAGGGCGACGACCGCCCAGTCGCGCGCGCCGTCGCCGTGGGCGATCGCGCCGAGCAGCCGATCGCGCCAGGCATTGGCCGACGGCAGCGGCACCGCGACCGCCTCGGCGGCGGCCAGAGCGAGGTTGGCGTCTTTGAGGCCGAGTGCGGCGGTGATCCCGACCCGGTCGTAATCCTGATTGACGATGATGTCGCCGTAGATCTTGTAGGCCGGCGCGGCGAACAGCGCATCGGTCATGACCTCGTAGAGCACCGCCGGCTCCACCCCGTAGCGTCGGATCAGGGCAAAGGCCTCACCCATGACCTCGATCGCGCAGCCGAGCACGAAATTGTTGGCGATCTTGATCGCAGCCGCCGCCTCGGCCGCATCACCGGCCCGGAAGCACTTGCGGCCGATCGCATCGAACAGCGGCTGACAACGCGCAAGGGCCTCGGCCGGACCGCCGGGAACGATGCCGAGCTGGCCGGAAGCTGCGACATCGGGGCGGCCCAGAACCGGGGCGGCGACGAAGGTCTGGCCCGCCTCGGCATGGCGGGCGGTGAGCGCGCGGCAGATGGCCACGCCATGGGTGCCCATGCCGACATGGACCGCACCGGCCGGCATCGCGGCGATGATGCCGCCGGGCGCATGCGCCAGCTCCTCCAGGGCGGCGTCGGTGCCGAGCATGGTGATCACGATTTCGGCATCGGCGACCGCTTCTGCGACGGAAGGGGCGATCTTCGCGCCTCGCTCGGCCAGACCGTCGGCCTTGCCCGGCGTCCGGTTGTAGCCGGTCAGCTCATGGCCCGCGTCCAGCACGCGCGCGGCCATGCCCTGGCCCATCCGGCCCAGTCCGATAAACCCAACCTTCATCCCGTTTCCCCCGTCGGACGGGCCCGACGCCGGCTCAGCCGAGCGTCGCCATCACCCATTCGAGCTCGCGCACAACGTAGTCCGTGATATCGCCGGTCTTCAAGCGGGCCGGCAGGACATCCCAGGTGTAGGTCTCGATCTCGAGCTG
>CAYFYS010000056.1:0-7344 GCA_964347365.1 uncultured Rhodospirillaceae bacterium
TCAAGCGCTGCGGCGCGCTCGACGATCGGCCAGTCCCGTTTCTCGTCGAGACAGGCCACGCCCCCGGTGAGCCCGTGGACCATCGCGCCCCTGAAGCCGAGGCGGGTGATGCAGCGTTCGAGCTCGGCCGCCGATGCGGCCGGGTCCGCCGTCGGCAGGGCGGCGAAGCCCTGGAACCGTTCCGGGTTGGCCGCCACCGTCTCGTACAGCCGGTCGTTGACCAGGCGCGCCATGCGGACGCCGGTCTCGGCATCGAGCTTCTGCAGCGAGGGTGCGCCGTGCGAGAGCACCTGCATGTCGATGCCCGCCTCGTCCATCTCCTTGATGCGCAGCGCGCCCAGATCGCTCAGGCGCTCCCGGATCGGCGGCGGGGTGCGCACGTCCCGGCCGGTGAACAGCCCCGGCAGGTCGGGGTCGAAATAGTGTTCCTCGATGGCGATGACCCTCGCTCCGTCTCTGGTTGCCATTCTCACCTCCCCGGGGTTGCCGCCGGCCGGCTGCCGGTCGCGTCAGTTCCAGCGCTCGGGCGCCGGCGTGTCCTCTTCCGGCGGCGGGCGGCCCTGGGTCGGGCCGGACTGGTGGTGGATCATCTTCCACAGCCGGCCGTGGCGCAGGAACATGTTGGTCGCCAGCAGGAACTGGCCTGCCAGCTCCTCATAGCAGATCACCACGCCGAGATCGCCCTTGGCGTGGGCGACCGCGGCGTGGCACTTGATGTCAGGCGAACGCGGGTTGGCGATGATCGCCGCCCAGGACCGCATCACCGCGTCGCGGCCGGTCAGCAGGTCCCATCCCGGGTGGATGCACACGATGGGCTCGCGGTCGCCCCACAGGGCATCCATCGCCCGGGCGTCGCGGTCGGCAAACGCGCGGTAAAACGCTTCGTTGGCGAACAGCAATGCGTCGATGTCGGACATCGTCCATTCCCCGCCCACCCCAAGACGACCACAAGCCGGGCGGGTTGGCAATCCGGCCCGGCCCCGTTGCCGCACCGGCGGGGTTTCATCACTATCAACGGATCCCAGGGCGTGCGACTTGGTGTCCCGCCGTGAACGCATCAGGAGGCCTGGATGTCCGGACGGCGGCGCTGCCTCCTGCGACGGGTTCTCGTAACGGCGATCCTGGCCCATCTCGGCGCCACCCCGGCCGTTCTCGCCGGGCCCGTCCCGTCCGAGGACACCCCGGTCCAGTTCCGATCCGATGATTTGTCCTACGATCGCGCGCGCGAGACGGTGATCGCGCGCGGCAACGTCGAAATCGTCCGGGACGAACGCATCCTGCGCGCGGACCGCATCGTCTACGACCGCAGGGCCGACCGGGTGATCGCTACCGGCAACGTTGCGATCCTCGAGCCGTCGGGCGATGTCGTGTTCGCCGACAGCTTCGAGGTCTCCGGCGATCTCAGGGACGGCGTGGCCCAGGGCATCAGTCTGCGGTTTGCCGACGATGTGCGGCTGGCCGCCGCCGCCGGGCGGCATATCGGCGGCACCCGCACAGAGCTCGACCGCGCCGTCTACTCGCCCTGCCGGCCGTGCCAGGACGATCCGGCGGCGGCGCCGACCTGGCGGGTGAAGGCCCGCCGGGTGGTCCACGATCGCACCACCAGGGACATCACCTATCACGATGCGCGCATGGAGATGTGGGGCGTGCCGGCGCTCTACCTGCCCTATCTGTCGCACCCCGACCCGACGGTCAGGCGCCGGACCGGCCTGCTGGCGCCGGTCTTCGGCCGCGACACCGAGCTCGGGCTGACCACCAGGCTGCCGCTGTTCATCAACCTCGCGCCCCACAAGGACGTCACGCTGACGCCCATCGTCACCTCCAGGGAAGGGGTGGTCGGGGTTGCGGAGTACCGCCACCGCTTCGTCGGCGGGCAGTTCTCCGGCCGGGGCAGCCTGACCCAGGCGCGCGGCGAGACCCGATCCTCGGACGTGCGCGGCCACTTCGACGGCGGCGTCCGCTATGACATCGACGACGCCTGGCGGGCCGGGCTCGATGTCTCCTTCGCCTCCGATGACACCTATCTCGGTCGCTACGACCTCTCTTCGGAAAAGACCCTGACCAGCAACCTGTTCGCCGAGTGGTTCAGCCGGCGCAACTATCTTGCTTTCAACGCCTACCGGTTTCAGGGACTGCGCGCCAGCGACGATCAGAAGACGATCCCGCTGGTGCTGCCCGAGATCGATTACAGCTATTTCGGGGCGCCCGACGGGCTCGGCGGCCGGCTGAGCGTGGATGCCAATTTCCGCTCCCTGGTGCGCGAGACCGGCGGCCGCAGCACCCGTCTGTCGCTGGACAGCGGATGGACGCTGCCCCACACCACCGCCGACGGACAGGTCCTGACGCCCTTCGCCCGGCTCCAGTCCGACGGCTACTGGCAGAAGGACCGACCCGATCCGGACGACCCGGGGCGGCGGCTGCGGGGTTTCACCGGCAGGCTGTTCCCGCAGGTCGGGCTCGATTGGCGCTATCCTCTGGCCCGGCAGGGCAGCTGGTTCTCGCAGGTGTTCGCGCCGGTCGCCGGCATCATCGCCGCGCCGGGCGGCGGCAACCCGTCCAAGGTGCCCAACGAGGACAGCCTGGATCTGGAGTTCGACGAGACCAACGTCTTCGCACGCTCGCGCCTGACCGGGCTCGATCTGGTCGAGAACGGCCAGCGGGTCTACTATGGCGGCCGGTTGCGCCTGATCGCGCCCGACGGCGGCAGCGCGGCGGCGTTCCTGGGCCAGAGCTTCCGCCTCGGCGGCAGCGACCTGTTCCCCGCCGGCTCGGGGCTGGAGGACGACCGGTCGGACATCGTCGGGCGGCTGTCCCTGGATTTCGGTACGCCTGCGCGCATCCTCTACCGTTTCAGGCTGGACGAGGGCGACATCCGGGCGCGCCGCAACGAGCTCGAGGCCGATATCGGGACCGACGACATCAGGCTGAGCGGCGGCTATCTGTTCATCGACGGCCAGCAGACGCCGGGCGGGTTCGCCGAACGTGAAGAGGCGCGCCTGCGGCTGGCGGCCAGAATCGCCGGGAACTACCGGATTGGCGGCGCGACTCGCCGCGACATCACCGGGCAGCGCCCGATCAGGCACCGGGTCGAGATCGGCTACGAGGACGACTGCTTTTTCTTCGCACTCGGTTTCGCGCGCGACTTCACCGAGGACCGGGACATCCGCCCGAACGATACGGTGTTCCTGCGCATCGATCTGCGCACGCCCGGATCGCCCGGCCGCCGGCTTCGCCCGCGCATGGGCGAACGGCACCCCCGCCGCCCGGCAGGGGCTGCCGGCGCCGGTTATTCCGGCAGGTAGGCCGCAAGCTCCCGCTCGGTCGCCTTGGCGTCGCGGGCCAGGCCCTCGGCGATCCCCTGCGCCATGGCGTCCGGGTAGAGGTCCTCCACATCGGCAGCGATGGCCTCGGTCACCGCCGCGGCGACGTCCTCGGGCCTGGCCAGCCCGCCCGGCGTCATGTCGGTATCGACCGAGCCCGGCATGACCGCCATCACGCGGGTGCCCTGGGCGGCGAGTTCGGCGCGCACGCCCTGGACCATCGAAAGCCCGGCGGCCTTGGATGCGCAATAGGTGCCGATCGCCGGGATGCACACCCGCGAGAGCAGGGACAGCATGACGACGATCATGCCGCCGCCATTGGCGGCGAGCACCGGGGCGAACGCCCGGATCATCGACAGAGTGCCGAAATAGTTCGTTTCCATCTCCGCGCGTGCGTTGGCCATCGCCGCGACCTCGCCGATCAACGGCCGGTTCCGGTTGACCCCGGCGTTGTTGATCAGCAGCGTGACGTCGCCGCACCGCGCGGCCGCGTCCGCGACCTGGCCGGGATCGGTGATGTCCAGCGCCAGGGTGTGGATGGGTGCGCCGTCGGCCAGATCGGCCGCCCCTTCCGGGTTGCGCACGGCGGCGTATATCCTGGGCGCACCGGCGGCGGCCAGGCACTTGACGATCTCCCGGCCCATGCCGCGGTTGGTGCCGGTGACCAGGACCGTTGCTTTGGCGATGTCCATTGCGGGCTGCCCCCGGTCTATTCCGTCGGTTCGCTTTCCTTCCAGCGCGCCATGAGCCGGTTGGACTCCACCGCGCGGGTATCGACCATCTTCCTGGCCACGTCGTGGCCGCCGACCGGCAGACTCGCCGGGTCCAGCAGCCCGATCTGAACCAGCACCGAGGCCTGATCCCAGTAGATGTGCTCGTGATAGAGCTTCTCACCCCGGAAGTTGATGATCCCCACGGTCGGCACCTCGACATATTTGCCGGTCGGCGGGACACCCGGCAGCAGCCAGTCGATTTCCCGGTCGTGGGTGAAGCAGAGCAGCATCTCGTCCACCACCCGGTCCGCGCCGACGGTGCGCGAGACCGGGATCAGCTTGATGTCGTCCGGGTTCGCATGCACGAAATGGTTGAGGTAGAACCGGTGCAGGTTCTTGTGGCCGACCCCGCCGGTCATCGTCGGGATGTGGTTGACGTAGGGCTCGGGCACCATCGTCGCCATGGTCGCGTCCACGTCGCGGGTAACGAACTCGTACTCGCAGTGCTTGTCCCACAGGGCGCTCAGATCGTAGTTCGGGCCCATCGTCCGACGCAGCGCGGCGATCGTGCGGCTGTGGGCCATCGCCGCGGCGGGTTTGTCGAAGGCCTCGCGGTCGTGGTTGTAGAAGCCGTGATCGGCGTCGGGATAGCTGTAGATCTCCACATCGGCGCGCGCGGCGAACGCCCCGCGCAGGGCGGCCACGCCCTCGGGCGGCATCAACGCATCGCGGTCGGGGCAGTGGAAGACCATCGGGCAGGCGATCCGGTCCGCCTCGCCCAGCAGATCGGGCAGACCGACGCCGTAGAAGGAGATCGACACCGCCGGGTCGAGCCTGGCTGCGCTCAGATAGGCGAGCTTGCCGCCGAGGCAGAAGCCCATGAAGCCGATCTTGCCGGTGCATTCGGGCAGGCTCCGGAGCGTATCCATCGCCGCGGCGATATCCTCGATCCCCTGATCGACGTCGAAGCGCTCCATGTAGCCGAAGGCCTTGGCGAAGTCGGCTTCCGAATAGCTCAGCGCGAT
The DNA here is from genome assembly GCA_964347365.1 of uncultured Rhodospirillaceae bacterium. GTDB lineage: Bacteria > Pseudomonadota > Alphaproteobacteria > MPNO01 > MPNO01 > CAYFYS01. The sequence continues at coordinate 5,059 of CAYFYS010000056.1, forward strand.
GCCCGGCTCGATCCGCCAGAACATGTCCGGCACCAGGACGGCATAGCCCTCCTCGGCGAAGATGTCGGCCGTCGCCCGCATGGTCGGGTTGACGCCGAAGATCTCCTGGCCGATCACCAGCCCAGGGCCCGAACCGGCATCGGGCGCCGCGAGATAGCCTTTGAAGCGCCCGCCGTCGCGGGCGGTGATGTCGATCATGCGGCCTGCCATCGCTCTGCCTCCCTCGTGCCCTGTGGGGCGATTGTGCACCGGGTTTCGCAATCGGGCGAATCGGGGTTTTCCAAGGTCAGCGGCTCCGCTCAGTCCCGGTAGAGGCCGTGCGCCCTGTGCCAGTCCTCGATCCCCTCGTCGGGGTACAGCTCGAAGCACTTCACGTTCGCGCCCCGGGCGATGTCCGCCCAGGGTGCGGCGTAACGGGTCATCAGCACCGTGTGCGCATCGGGCCTCGGCAGCGCGGTGTCGACCGCCGAGGCGAAGGGGTAGACATTGGCCGGCCAGCTCGGGTCGGCAACCCACAGCGCGCTGCCGCAATGCCTGCAGAAGCTGCGCCGGGCCGAACTCATGCCGTCGTCTTCTAGCCGGCCGCGCTCGTTGGATTTCGAACGGTAGACGGTGATCGCCTCTTCGCCCGCGATCTTCAGCGTGGCGGCATCGCCCATGATGTTGACCGCATACCCGCCGCCACCGCCGGTCTTGCGACAGATCGTGCAATAGCAGCGGTTGTAGGGGTAGGGCGTGTGCGAAACCACGCTGAACCGTACCGCGCCACAGTGACAGGACCCTTCGAGCAGCACCTCCCGGCCTCCCTTCTCCGAGCCGTGCCGCAGGGTACGCCGACCTGCAATCGGTGGCGAGTCCTTGCGTGCCCGATCGCGCCCGGCCATGATCGCGCCGGCCATGCCCGTGGAGTCCCTGATCGTCGTGGTGGCCGCCCTTGCGCTCGGCGCGGTCGGCAAGGCGATCACCGGCTTCGGTCTGCCGCTGGTCGCGGTCCCGGTGATGGCGGCTTTCATCGGGGTGGAGACCGCCGTGGTAGTGATGGTGATCCCGTCGGGTTATTCCAACCTCGCGCTGTTATGGGAATTCCGGCGGTCCGCCGGCGCGGTGCCGGGGCTCGGCCCGGCCATCGGCCTTGGTCTGTGCGCGATCGCGTTGGGGACCTGGCTGTTGCAGGCGCTCGACCCGGCGCTGCTCCGTCTGGTTCTGGCCGGCTGGATCGGGGTGTATCTGGCAAGCCGCGCGGTCGGCCTGACCGTGCCGCCGGCTGCCGGCCGGCGCCGCGCGGTGGTCACGGCCGCGGTCGCGCTCGGCGGCGTCTGCCAGGGGGCGACGGGAATCGCCGGTCCGGTCCTGGTCACGGCGATGCACGCCCTGCGGCTCGACCGCGCGGTTCTGGTCCATGCGCTGTCGGCGGTCTTCTTTTCCTATTCGATCGCCCAGATCGCCTCCATGACCGCGTTCGGCCTGTTCACGACCGAACGCGTGGTCCAGGGCCTGGTCGCCATGATCCCGGTCGTCGTCGGCACCTGGCTCGGGCTGCGGCTCGGCCGCCGGATCGATGCGCGGACGTTCAACGTCTGCGTCCTGGTGCTGTTGTCGGCGATGGCCGTCAAGCTCGCCCATGACGGCGTCACGGGCATGGGCTAGGATCGCGCGATGGCGGGCGAGGCGGCCGGCGAGATCCCGCCCGGCAAGTGGTCGGGGGACGAGAACTTCCCGGTTGGCTCCCGGCTGCTGGCCGCCCGCGTGCGCCCGCCCGTGGCGGCGTTCTATGCATTTGCCCGGACCGCCGACGACATCGCCGACCATCCGAGGATCGCCGCCGGCGACAAGCTTCGCAGGCTGACCGCCTTCGAGGATGCGCTTGTCGGCCGACGCACCGACGATCCTGGTCTCGCCCGTGCACACCGGCTGCGCGAGAGCCTGGCCGAGACCGGACTCGGCCCGCGCCATGCCCTGGACCTCATCGCCGCCTTCAAGCAGGACGCGGCCGGCCGCGACTACCGCCGCTGGGACGAGCTGATCGGCTATTGCATGCTTTCGGCCGCCCCCGTCGGGCGCTACCTGCTCGATCTGCACGGCGAGGACCGCGCCTGCTGGCCGGCCTCCGATGCGCTGTGCAATGCGCTTCAGGTCTTGAATCACCTGCAGGACTGCCGGCAGGACTATGTCGCGCTCAACCGGGTCTATCTGCCGCGGGATTGGATGGATGAGGCGCGCGCAACCACGGCCGGGGGCGCCGCTGCCGGGGCGGGCCCCCCCCCGGCCCCCGGGCTCGCTCCGGCG
>CAYFYS010000056.1:7354-8968 GCA_964347365.1 uncultured Rhodospirillaceae bacterium
GGCCCCCCAACCCCGGGCCGTGCCCGCCGGGCCGGGGGGTAGCCCGGCGCTGCGCACGGTCATCGATCGGGCGCTCGACGGGACCGCGGCGCTGATGGGCGAAGCGCGCGCCCTGCCCGGCCGCCTTGTCGACCGGCGCCTGGCGATGGAATCGGCGGTGATCGTGCGCCTCGCCGACCGGCTTGCGGCGCTGCTGCGGGCCGGGGATCCGATCGCCGGCCGGATCCGGCTCCGCCGCTGGGACTTCGCACGCTGCACGATCGCGGCACTCCTTGCCGCCTGCCGGCCCGCAACAGCGCCGGCGCGCGCCGCAAGCCCTTGACGGAAGGCCGCCGGCTGGGTTCTGATAACCGGTGAAGCCCTGTTTCACGTCCGTTTCGCATGTCCAATCCGCATGTGATCGGCATATGAAACCGGGACACGACACTTGGCAGGTCGTGATGCCCGTTCCCTATGACGAGCCGGAAAACGTCGTCTGGCAGACGCGCATCGACGCACCGCCGGACGCCTATGCGATGGCCCTGGCGGACGCGCTGGAGGCGGCGTTCGGCGAGGGACTCCACGACATCGACGGCCTCACCAGGCGGCTGAACGAGACCGGCCCCCGCCCGGCCGGAGGGGGGGATTGGACCGCTTCGCTCCTGGAGGCCGAGCTCGTCCGCCTGGGCGCCTGACCAGGGAGACCGACATGTCGATGGAACCGAGCGCGCAAGACCGGATCGAAGCGCTGGTCGATCGCGGCGTTCGCAACCGCTGGTACCCGATAGCGGCGAGCTGGATGGTCAAGGACAAGCCGGTCGGGTTGATGCGCCTGGGCGAGCCGATCGCAGTGTGGCGCGACCGTGCGGGCGCGGTCCGGGTCGTGGCCGATCGCTGCCCCCATCGCGGGTCGCGGCTGTCGCTCGGCTGGAACCTGGGCGACAGGCTGGCCTGCTGGTATCACGGTGTCGAGGTCGACGGGGACGGGGTGGTCCGCAAGGTCCCCGCCATCGGCGACTGCCCGCTGGTCGGTACCGCGGCGGTGAAATCCTATCCCTGCTTCGAGCACATGGGCGGGATCTTTGCCTATTTCGGCGACGCCGCACATCCCGATCCGGTCGCCTTCACCCTGCCCGAACAGCTCGATTCGCCGGAATGGGATGCGATCCTGTGCACCGCGCACTGGCGGTGCAACTACCGCTACGCGATCGACAACGTGATGGACCCGATGCATGGCGCCTATCTTCACGCCCGGTCCCATTCGATGGCGCGCGGCGACAAGGAAGCCCGCATGCGGGTGCGTCAGACCGATGACGGGCTGGTGTTCGAAAAGACCGGCCAGCGCGGCGTCAACTTCGACTGGGTGGAGTTCGGCGACACCGGCGCCCATTGGATGCGCCTGTCCATACCCTACCAGCAGAACGCCGGGCCGGGCGGCGAGTTCGGGATCCTCGGCTTCGTCACGCCGATCGACCGCGGGAACTGCCGGGTCTTTTTCTGGCGCACGCGCCGATGCAGCGGCTGGCAACGCGCCGCCTGGCGGTTCATGTACAAGCACAAGCTGGAGACCCTGCACTGGGACGTGCTCGAGCAGGATCGCGTGATCCTCGAGCGCATGCCCGACGACGCGCGCGA
>CAYFYS010000057.1:0-8914 GCA_964347365.1 uncultured Rhodospirillaceae bacterium
ACGGCCGTGGCACCGCCGATATGAAGGGTGCGATCGCGGCCTTCGTCGGCGCGGTTTCGCGCTTTCTCGCCGCCAGGGGCGCGCGCTTCGCCGGCTCGATCAGCCTTCTGATTACTGGCGATGAGGAGGGGCCGGCGGTCAACGGCACGACCAAGGTGCTCGACTGGATGGCCGCACGCCGCGAGACGCCCGATGCCTGCCTGGTCGGCGAGCCGACCAACCCGAACCGGCTTGGCGAGATGATCAAGATCGGCCGGCGCGGCAGCCTGTCGGGCTGGATCACCGTCCGGGGCGTCCAGGGCCATACCGCCTACCCGCACCTGGCCGACAACCCGCTGCCGCGCCTGGTGCGGATGCTCGCCGCGCTGAGCGCCGCGCCGCTTGACGAGGGGACCGGGCACTTTCAGCCGTCCGACCTGCAGCTTACGACGATCGATGTTGGCAATCCGGCGACCAACGTCATACCGGGCTGCGCGCGCGCGGCCTTCAACATCCGCTTCAACGACCGGCACACCGGTGCGTCCCTGATCGCCTGGATCGAGGAACGGCTGGCGGAAGTCGGCGGCGAGGTCGCGCTCGACACCCATGTGAGCGGCGAATCCTTTCTCACGCCGCCAGGACCGTTCAGCGATCTTCTGGTCCGCGCGGTCGCGGCCACGACCGGCACCACGCCGGCCCTCAGCACGACCGGCGGGACCTCCGATGCACGGTTCATCAAGGACTATTGCCAGGTCGCGGAGTTCGGACTGATCGGTCAGACCATGCACAAGATCGACGAGCGCGTACGCCTTGCCGATCTCGCGGCGCTGAGCGCGATCTACGAGACGGTGATCGACGGTTATTTCGCGGGCTGAGGGTAAGCCCATGCTGCGCTTCGCCGAGTTTTCCCGGGCCGTCTACGGCGCTTGGCGCTTGGCGCTGATGGATGCCGACGGGCTGAGGCATTTCGACGATACGCCGAAAGCCTATTGGCAGTCCTTCCAGGCCGCGGTAGCTCTGATCCCGGCCTACGCCGTGCTGGCCGCATTCAGGCTGGCGGCGACCGAGACCGCGGCCGGACCGGTCCAGATCGTCCTGGTCGAGGCGATCGCCTATACCATCAACTGGGTCGCCTTCCCGCTGGCGATGATCCATGTCTGCGACCGTATCGGACGCTTCGACCGTTATTTTCGATACATCGTCGCCCACAACTGGTCGGCGGTCATCCAGGTTGCGGTCTTCCTGGTAGCGATGATCCTGGCCAAGGGCATGCTCGGGGCCGGCACGGGCACCCTGCTGATGATCGGCGCCTCTCTGGCGATCCTGTTCTATCAGTGGTTCATCGCGCGCACCGCCCTGACCGTCAGCGGCAGGGCGGCGGCGGCCATCGTCGGCCTCGATCTGGCGATCAGCATTGTCCTGAACGCCGTGAGCAGCCGCCTGTTCTAGCGTTCTCGCGCGGGTAGCGGACCGCGATCAGGAACAGGCCGTGAGCGGGCGCGGTGGGACCGCCTCTGGCACGGTCGCACGCGGCCAGCGCCTCGTCGAGATCGGCGAGGCTCCACCTGCCCTCGCCGACCAGCTTGAGCGCGCCGACCATGTTGCGCACCTGGCGGTGCAGGAAGGACCGCGCCTCGGCCTCGATGAAGACCTCCTCGCCGTCGCGCCGCACGTCCAGCCGATCGAGCGTCTTCAGCGGCGAACGGGCCTGGCACAGGCGCGCGCGAAAGGTGGAGAAGTCGTGCCGGCCGACCAGACGTTGCGCAGCGCGGCCCATCCCGGCGGCGTCCAGCGGTGCCTGGACCAGCCACGCGCGGTTGCGTTCCAGGGCCAGCGGCGCCCGCCGGTTGACGATGCGGTAGCGATAGCACCGGCCGACGGCCGAAAGACGGGCATCGAAATCCGGCGCGGCCGGCGCCGCGCGGCGAATTGCGACCGGCCAGGGGCGCAGATGCGCGTTCAACGCACCGACCACGGTACCGCTTCGGGTCTGCCTGGCGAGGTCGAAATGGGCGACCTGGCCGCTCGCGTGGACACCGGCATCGGTCCGCCCCGCGCCAAAAACCCGCCTGGTCTCCCCGGAGAACCGGTAAATCGCGGTCTCGATCGCCTCCTGGACCGACGGGCCGTTGTCCTGGCGTTGCCAGCCGACGAAGCCGGTGCCGTCATACTCGACCACGATACGCCAACGCCTCACGAGCCCTCGCCGAGATGCGTGCCCGGTCCGAGCGCGAAGCCGCGCAGGAAGGATGCGGCCTCCATCGGCGCCCTGCCCTGGCGCTGCAGGCGATCGAGCCGCAGCGCACCGGTCGCACAGGCAACAGTCGCCTGATCGTCGATCACCGTGCCGGGTCGGCCACCGGCCGCATCGACGACATGGGCGGCAAGGACCCGCACCCGCTGGCCGGCGGTCTCGAACCACGCGCCGGGCCGGGGCGCAAAGGCCCGGATCTGGCGCGCGATCCGGACGGCCGGGCAACGCCAGTCGATCCGCGCTTCGGCGCGATCGATCTTGGCGGCGTAGGTAACGCCGTCACCGGGCTGGGCGACCGGCGTGATTCTGCCGGCGGCATATTCGGCCAGGGTGTCCACCAGCAGCCGGGCGCCGCGTGCGGCAAGGCGGTCGTGCAGTTCGCCGGCATCGGTCCCAGCGGTGATCACAATCTCCGAACGGGCCAGGATCGGGCCGGTGTCGAGCCCTTCGTCCATCTTCATGATGGTGACGCCGGTCTTCCGGTCGCCGGCCAGGATGGCGCGCTGGATCGGCGCCGCGCCGCGCCAGCGCGGCAGCAGCGAAGCATGAACGTTCAGGCAACCGAGTCGCAGCGCCGCAAGGGCCGGCGCCGGCAGAATCGTCCCGTAGGCCGCGACCACCGCGACATCGGCGCCGGTCCCGGCAAGCGAGGCCGCCCCATCCGCACCACGCAGCGCGCGTGGGTGGCGTATCTCGATCCCGCAGGCCGCTGCGCGCGCATACACCGGCGAAGGGCGCGGCCGGTGGCCCCGTCCGGCCGCGCGGGGCGGCCCGGTATAGACGCATACGACATCGTGACCGGCAGCGATCAACGCATCCAGGCTGACGAGCGCGAATGCCGGGGTGCCCATGAAGACGGTGCGCAGACCACCACCCATGATCAGGCGCGGGCCTTCACCTCCGCGCGCTTGGCCTTAGCGAGCTTCTTCAGGATTATGTCGCGCTTGAGCCTGGAGATGTGATCGACGAACAACCTGCCGTCGAGATGGTCGATCTCGTGCAGCAAACAGGCCGCCAACATCTGCGCAACCTCGGTCTCCCGGCAGACATTGTCCGCATCGAGGTAGCGAATCCGCGCCCTCACCGGGCGGCTGACCTCGGCGTAGTGGCCGGGCAGGGACAGGCAGCCCTCTTCGTAGGTGACGGTCTCCCCGGCGGTCCATACCACCTCCGGATTGACCATCCCGATCGGGTTGGGGCCCTCCGCCTCGCGAGTCACATCGGCGACGATCACCCGCCTGGCAATGCCAACCTGCGGGGCGGCCAGACCGATCCCCGGCGCCTCGTACATCGTCTCCAGCAGGTCGTCCATCAGCGCGCGCACCGCCGCATCGACGGTCTCCACCGGCGCGCTGACCAGCTTCAGGCGCGGATCGGGTGCGGTGATGACCGACAGCTTCGCCATGATCACCCCGCGTTCGCTCCGCCGTTCCGACCGCGCGTTAGGTAGGCACGTTTCACTGCGCCGTCAACAACGCCGGGCCGCCGGCCTGGTTCGCGCGCACCCTATAGCTGCCGGCGGGCCTTCAGCGCCGCCGACAGCGTGCCGTCGTCGAGATAGTCGAGTTCGCCGCCCACCGGGACGCCGTGCGCGAGCATTGAGAGCGCAACGCCGGTCTCGGCCAGACGATCCATCAGATAATGGGCGGTAGTCTGACCTTCCACGGTGGCGGAGGTCGCCAGGATCACCTCGGTGACCGCCTCCTGACGCACGCGGGCGACCAGCCGGTCGATGGCGAGGTCGTCCGGGCCGCGGCCGTCGAGTGCGGACAAGGTGCCGCCGAGTACGTGATAGGTGCCGGCGAAGGCACCGGTGCGTTCCAACGCCCACAGATCGGCCACGCCCTCGACCACGCAGACCGTCCCCCGGCTGCGCCCTGCGTCGCTGCACACCGCGCACGGGTCCACCGTGTCGATATTTCCGCAGATCGTGCACTGGCGGACGTTTCGGGCCGCAGCGTCCAGGGCCGCAGCCAGTGGAGCGAGCAGCGTATCGCGGCGATCGAGCAGGTGCAGTGCCGCGCGCCGGGCCGAGCGCGGGCCAAGCCCGGGCAGCTTAGCAAGCAGGCCGATCAGCCGGTCGACCTCCGAGACCGCCGTCAAAACGGCAGGCCGAGCCCCGGCGGCAGGTTGAGTCCACCGGTGATCTTCTGCATCTCCTCGTTCGTGCGCGCCTCAGCCTTGCCCCTGGCATCGGCGAGGGCGGCGACGAGCAGGTCCTCGACCACCTCGACATCCCCGCCGTTGAACAGCTTCGGGTCGATCTTGACCCGGCGCACTTCGGACTTGGCGTTCATCGCGACGGTTACCATGCCGGCACCGGACCGGCCGGTGATCTCGATATCGGCCAGCCGGTTCTGCATCTCCTGGATCCTGGCCTGCATGTCCTGGGCCTGCTTCATGAGCTGGCCGAAATTCTTCATGGGCGCGCCTCTCCGTTATCGGCTTCCTCTTCCGGATCGACCGGATCATCGCCCAGAATTTCGGCGGTCTCGACGGATCGGACCTCCTCGACCCGGGCGCCGGGAAACGCCTTGAGCGCGGCCTGGACGGTCGGATGAGACACCGCCTTCTCGCGTTCGGCCGCTGCGGCCTGCAGCCGCTGCTCGTGCAGGCTCGGCGCCGCATCGCCGTCCTCGGCCGCCTCGATCGACCAGGATGTCCCGGTCCAGCTTTCCAGACGCCTGCGCAGCTCCACGGCGAGTCCCGCCGGCGCGCCGGGACCGGGCCGGTAGACCAGCTTTCCCGGTGCATAGGATATCAGATGGACATTGCCCATCAGATTGGCGCGCAGGATCGGCTCCTTGCGCATCTCGAACAAGGCGACCAGGGCCTCGAAATCCGCCGGCAGGCCCGATGCCTCGTCCGCCGCCGCGGGCTGCGGTGGCGGCTCGGGCACGCTCCCGGACTCGATGGCGCGGACCATCTCCGCCGGTGTCGGCAGCCCGGCGGCATAGGCCAGGCGGATCAAGACCATTTCCGCCGCCTGGCGGGCGTCATGCGCGATGCCGGCCTCGGACAGGCCCTTGAGCAGAATCTGCCAGGCGCGCGCGAGCACCGGTACGCTCAGCCCCCGGGCTAGCGCGCGCCCACGCGCGAGCTCCACATCGGAGACCGCACCGCCGGCCGCCGGCGCCTCGGGCACCGCGTTGAGCCGGGTCAGCCAATGGGTGAATTCGAGCAGATCCTGCAGCACCACGATCGGATCGGCGCCCGCCTCGTGCAGCGAATCATGGATCGACAACGCATCGGCCACTCTGCCCCGCATCAGCGCCTCGAACAGGTCCGCGGTTCGCTGCCGGTCGGCGAGCCCCAGCATCGCGCGCACCTGATCCGCCTTGACCGGACCCGGTGCGGCGTGCGCGATTGCCTGATCGAGAAGCGACAGCGCATCGCGCACCGAGCCCTCGGCGGCGCGTACGATCAGACGCAGCGCATCCTCGGCGAGGGCAGCCCCCTCGCGCTCAGCGATATCGCGCAGATGCGCCATCAGCGTCTGGCCGTCGACCCGGGACAGATCGAACCGCTGGCAGCGCGACAGCACCGTGACCGGCACCCGTCGCGTCTCGGTCGTTGCGAAGACGAACTTCACGTGCCCGGGCGGCTCCTCCAGCGTCTTGAGCAGCGCATTGAAGGCATTGCGTGAGAGCATGTGGACTTCGTCGATGATGTAGATCTTGAAGCGCGCGGAGACCGGCCGGTAGAGCACGCCCTCGATGAGCTCGCGGATGTCGTCCACCCCGGTCCGGCTCGCCGCGTCCATCTCGATGACGTCGACATGCCGGTCCTCGCCGATCGCAGTGCAGTGCTCGCAGACCCCACACGGATCGGGCGTCGGCCCGCCCCGCCCGTCGGGACCGGTGCAGGTGAGCGCGCGCGCGATAATGCGCGCGGTGGTCGTCTTGCCGATCCCGCGGATGCCGGTGAGGATGAAGGCGTGCGCCAGCCGGCCGGACTCGATGGCGTTGCTCAGCGTACGCACCATCGCGTCCTGGCCGACCAGTTCAGCGAACCGGCCCGGCCGATAGGCGCGCGCGAGCACGCGATAGGGCGCCAGCGGTTCGGCAGAGCCGTTCATGATACGTTCAAGATGATTTGCCCCGCCCGGACGGTGGGAGGCCGGTGGGCGACCCGGCGCGGTCTCGTTACGGCTGCTTCCTTCCGGATCTGACCGGGTTGGCGAGCGCCCCGTCCGCCGCCGACCTCCCGGGCAAGTATATCAGCACGCGCGCGCGGCCCCCAAGCCCGGCAAGCCCATGACTTGGCAAGATTGCGCGTCCGGCGGCACTGTGGCAGGGTGAGGCACCGACGCAATCGTGGGCTGCGGCCTCGCCTGCCCCGCCGGTCCGCAACGATCGGCGGGGTCGGGCGCGGTCCGGTGCGGCCCGACCGGAAGACGCGCCCGATGGTCAGGCCGCCGAACCATTACACAGGTTATGGTCTGGAACGGGTCGCCGAACGGCGCAACGACGGCGCTTGGCTGCGTGCGCAGCTCGCCGCACCGGAGGCGGTCATGGTGGCGATCTGGCGCTCGCGCGCCTTCGTCGAAGGCGGCGATGCGCCGCGCGCGGTCCGCTTCCAACCCGCGGAGTTCGGCGCAAGCCTGGACAACGAGGATCAGGCGATCTTCCTGGGGCGGATCGGCAAGGTGCCCCACTTCGCCATCGACGTCTCTCATCTCGACCGGCCCGAGGAACGTGCGCCGTTCGCCGCGCGCGGCAGCTTCGTGGATCTGCGCAGCATCGGCATCCTGCTGCCGCGCGGCGACGGCGGCGTGCTGGCCTACGCCAAGGGGCTGATGCACTGGCACGACCGGCACCGGTTCTGCGGTGCCTGCGGCGCGCCGACCGAACGACGCGAAGCCGGCCACCTCCTGGTGTGCAGCAATGCGTCCTGCGGCGTCCAGCATTTCCCGCGTACCGATCCGGCGGTGATCATGCTGGTGATGCGTGGCAACCGGGTAGTGCTGGGCCGCAAGGCAGAGTGGGTGGAGGGCATGTATTCCGCGCTCGCCGGCTTCGTCGAACCGGGTGAGAGTCTTGAGGAGGCGGTCGCCCGCGAGGTCATGGAAGAGGTCGGCCTGCCGGTCGCCAACGTGCGCTACCATTCTTCCCAGCCCTGGCCGTTCCCGGCCTCGCTGATGCTGGGCTTCTATGCCGACGCCCAGACCGAGACGATCGCGATGAACCCCGACGAACTCCAGGACGCGCGCTGGTTCACCCGCGCCGAACTCGCCGAGGGCGCGGCGGGTATCGCACGCCGGCCGCGCTCGGACTCGATCGCCCGGCGGCTGATCGAGGACTGGTTGAGGAACACCTGACCCGGATTTCTCGATCGACGCGGGCGCATCAGGGCCGTGAGCGCACGACGACGGATTGCGAACGACGGCCCGGCGGACATTAGGGGGCGCCCCGACGCGCCACGACACCGGACGGGCCGAGACGCCCAGGCTAAAATAGCTTGAGCACGGCGACCGCGACCCCGGCGATGGCGATGCCGCCGACCAGGGTCCGGTTGGCCGTGGACTCGATCCGGGCCTCGATACGGACCTGCACGGTGGCGAGGTCGGCCTTCATAACGGTTTTAAAGCTCGCCATCTCGCCCTCAAGGCCGGTGATGTCGGCCTTGGTGGCACTGCTTTCCGTGACGGCGTCGCGGACCGTCGCCACGATGGCCCGGGCGTGGCCGTCTTCAATGCCGGCCCGGGTGAGCATCTCGGCGGCTTGCAGCGTGTCGAAGGCGTGTGCGCTCATGGCGGGATTTCCGGGCTACCGTGTGCAAAGTCTACCATGTCGTGCCCGACACCACCCAGGGGGATCGGCCCGCCTGAGCCTCGTGCCGACAGGGTAACGATCCGAGATTTCGGCGCGCGGGCTCCGCACGCCCCGCATCGCGGAATCATATCAAAAGAGGTTAGAAATTCAAGATCATCTGCAATGGCCTTCCATTATTCCGCAGAAATTTTCTCTCAAGGAAATAATCTTCTTGACTCGCGGCGCCATTCATGCCACCGATCGCGGGTGCGCGAGGCTTGGGCGGGGCACCCGCCCTGCCCGCATCCGGCAACGATGCCAGAGGCCGTCAGACAAGGACTGTCGGGGAGACCGATGATGGCTGTATCCGAGGACGCACGGACCGACCCCTACGCGGCCGGGCTGGAGCGCAGCCTGGCCAACTATGCCGCCCTGACCCCGCTCAGCTTCCTTGCGCGCACGGCATCGGTGTTTCCCGACCGGCCGGCGGTGATCCACGGCGCCACCCGCAGGACCTGGCGCGACACCGAAGCGCGCTGCCGGGCGTTGGCGAGCGCCCTGGTCCGTCGCGGGGTCGGCAAGGGCGATACCGTGGCCGTCCTTGCGCCCAACGTGCCGGCGATCCTCGAAGCCCATTTCGGCGTGCCCATGACCGGGGCGGTGCTCAACACGATCAATATCCGGCTCGATGCCGAGACGATCGCCTTCATCCTCGACCACAGCGAGGCGCGGGTTCTGATCGTCGACCGCGAATTCTCGCCGGTCGTTGCCGCCGCCCTGGAACGGGTGAAGGCGCGGCCCCTGGTGGTGGACATCGACGATCCGCTGGCCGAGGGCGGGGCATGCATCGGCGATATCGACTACGAGAGCTTCCTGGAGGGCGGGGACCACGGCTTCGCCTGGCGGCCACCGGAAGACGAATGGGACG
>CAYFYS010000058.1:0-8729 GCA_964347365.1 uncultured Rhodospirillaceae bacterium
GACGACATGCTGAAGGTCGGCGCGCTGTGGTGTTCGCCCTTCGAGATCGAAGCCACCCTGATCGAGCACGCCAAGGTGCTGGAGGCCGCGGTCGTGGGCCGCGCCGATGCGGACGGCCTGATCAAGCCCGAGGCTTTCGTGGTCCTCAACGATGCCGCCGACGCCGGGAACGAGACTGCCGGCGATCTGCGCGACCACTGCCGGAACCGCCTCGCCCGTTACAAGTATCCACGCTGGTTCAACTTCGTCGACGAACTGCCCAAGACGGCGACCGGCAAGATCCAGCGCTTCCGGCTGCGCAGCTGATAAGGCGCGGGCGTGCAGGGTTCGATCAGGGCACTCCGGCGATCCCCGGGAGCGCGGTGAAAACCGCACCGCGCCCCGGGGTTCGACGTGAAATACCGCGCCGGGCGTCAGCCGGCGTTCATGACGCGCAAGCCCGGTGCGCGGTGCGGGCCTCTGCCCGGAAGCAGGAGACCGGCCCCTAACGGCCCGTGCGCGCGAGCGAGTGGACCCAACCCTTCATGCGCGAGCGGGCGTTGTCGATCTGCGCTGCGGAGAAGAAATCCGACAGCGTGACCTTCTCGATCGGATAGACCGGACGCAGGAAGTCGCTCTCGTAGCCGAACGGCACCGTGGCATCGATCCCCATCCCGCCTTCGAACATCGTGTTGGACGCCGTCCACTCCTTGTCGCCGGCGGTCATCCGCTCGGCCGGCATGAAGGTCTGGCCGCGCCCGCCGGGCAGCGGGTTCAGGATATCGGTTTTCGGGTTGACCCGCGTGGTCAGGCACCACATCACGTCGTCCATGTCGTAGGGGTCGGTGTCCTCGGAGACCGCGATGCACAGGCGCGAGCCCTGCGAGGTCGCCAGAATCGCGGCCATGAAGTTGCGCTGCCAGCCCTCGTCCAGCCGGTTGCGCTTCTTGACCTGGATGATTCCGCCGCCCCAGTCGGTCATGCAGTAGGGGATGACGCAGTCCTGGATGATGCCCGGCTGCATGCGCTCGCACAGCTCGAACATCGCCGCCTCGCGCACCGTGGTGTCGATGTTGTGATCGTCCAGCGTATGCACGCCCAGGGCGAAGATGATCGGCTTGGTCGCGGGGTCGCGCATGGTCACTGCCGTGACGTGGAAGGTGGGCGCCTTGTATGCCTTGCCCATGTAGCCGGCCCATTCGGGGTGGAAGTGGAACCGGCCCTGAACCCCGGCCTCCTCGGCCTGGGCCGTCTCGTAGCGGCGGTCGCGCGGGTTGACATAGCCTTCCAGGACGACCTCGCAATCGGCAAGCGCCATCGCATCGACCGTGCGCGCCTTGACCAGGCGGACCGGTTGACCCTGGACGGCGCCGGCGATGCCGATCTCATCGCAGCCCTGGGGCAGGATCACGTAGTCGAAGCCGGCACCGGACAGGAGCGTGCAGGACGGCGGCACGCCGAAGCACATGGTGATCGGCACCGGCTTGTCGTCCTTGTAATGCTTGGAGACGACCTGCCACATGTGCGAGCCGGGCGAGATCTGGAAGGTGCCGACATTGCCCCAGCGGAAGTTCATCCGGTTGTAGCCGAGATCGGAGCCGCCGCCGAAATAGGCGCCCGTCACCACCCTGTTGCCGGAGCCCACGGTCAGTTCGGGTTCGTAGGTGGTATGGCGGATCGGCACCATGTAGTCATTGACATCGACCGGGTTCTCGATGACGTGCTGCTGGCAGGGGGCCTCGTCGCCGGAGATCACCACCGGCGCCAGCGGGTGCGACAGCGCGTGGGCGAGCCTCCGGGTGCGATCGGTATCGTCCGCCCAGCCGAACATCTTGTTGATCACCGAGATGTCGCCGAACAGGTTGGTGACCAGGCGATGATGGGGCTTGCCCGTGACGTTGTTGAACAGGATCGGGCAACCGCCGTCCATCTGCTTCTGGATTGCGGTCAGCTCCAGATCCGGGTCGACCGCCTTGTCGGTCTCGATCAGATCGCCCTCAGTTTCCAGCCACTCCAGGGTGTTGCGCAGATCGAAGATCGCCTCGACCGGCGCGCCGAGGGCTCGTTTTGCAGCCGTGCTCATCAGTCTCTCCTTCAAGCGTCCCCATGGGACCGCGTTCATCGGCGGCCGGGGCGGTTCGATGCCGCGTTCGTCGGCGGCGGGAACGGGCGGCGGGCCGACAAAACCCGCCGCAACGCGCTTTTCGGTCGGTTTCCCGGCATGGCGACCGGCGCGCCTGACCGGGCGGCGCGGCGATGCGCGCGGCCGACACTACCCCCGCGCACCGATAAAGGCAAAGTTCGGCGCGCGTTGGAGCGAGACTTTGTTACGATTACAACCAGCGTAAATCGCTATGCCGGCGGCGCCTCAGCCGTTCGGATGCGCGCGCTGCCACATTGCCTTGAGATCCTCGCGCCGGACCTTGCCGCGGTCGTTCTTCGGCAGGGCGTCAACGAAATAGACCGCCTTGGGCACCCGGTATTCCGGCATGGTCTGCGCGCAATGCTCCCTGATCTCGTCCTCGGTCGGGGGTGCGCCGGCCCGGGCGACGACGTAGCAGACAACCTCCTCGCCATAGATGGCATCGGGCACGCCGAGGGAAGCGGCCTCCAGCACCTTGGGATGACGCAGGATCACGTGGTCGATCTCGTTGGGCGATATGTTGACCCCGCCGCGGATGATCAGATCCTTGAGCCGACCGGTAACGGTGACGAACCCCTCCTCATCCATCACCGCGAGGTCACCCAGATGGATGCGGCGGCCCCGCAGATCCTCCCACGCGCCGTCAGCGGAAATCTCGGCGACGACGCATTGCGGGCCGCCGAGCGTGACCTCGCCCTCCACCCCGGGCGGGCACGGCTTGCCGTCCGCATCCACGATGAGAAACTCCTGATGCTTGGCCGGCGGGCCGACGGTCCCTTTCTTCTTGTAGTCGTGCCGGTTGCCGCACACCCAGCCGCCTTCGGAGGAGCCGTAGAACTGGATGACGGGGATGCCGTAGACATCCTCGAACTGCTGCCAGCGCTCGGGCGCCAGCGGCGCAGTGCTCGAACTCATCAGCCGAAGCGTCGGCACGTCCCTGGCCGTAATCCCGGCGGGCTCGTTGAGCAGCATGTTGATCACCGTCGGGATGCCGACCGAGAAGGTGATGCCATGGGTCCTGACCCATCCGAAGAACCGGCTGACGGAGAATCGCTTGGCGAAATAGAGCGTACAACCGGTCTGCATCCACGGCAGAAGGCTCAGCCCCTGGGCGGAGTTCCAGCCGAACGAGCGGTACTCCAGGGTACGGTCGTCCCCGGTCAGCCCGAGGAAGTCGATCGAGGACAGTCCGAACAGCCAGTGTCCACGCTGGTCGCACACGAACAGCTTGGGCTTGTCGGTGGTGCCCGAGGTGCAATAGACGCTGCCGATGTCCTCCGGCGCGTTGTCCAGGCCGCGTTCCGGGAAAGCGGGACAGGCGGCCAGGCGGGCGAAGAACTCCTCGGCCCCGGCCGCGCCCGCAGCGCCGCGGCGCCAGGTCGAGAACGTCATGATCTCGCCGCCGACGCCCCGGGTCATGAGCCGGCCGTCCATCTCCTCGTGCCAGAGTGTCAGCTTGGGCGCGAGGTTCCGCAGGATCTCAGCGATATAGGCGATGTTCATCTCCACGTTGAGCGGGCAGATCACCGCGCCGGCGCGCCAGATCCCCATCCACAGGATGAGCTTTTCCAGCCGCTCCTCCGACAGCACCGCGACCTTGTCACCCTTGCCGATGCCGCGCCCGGCCAGGAAGTTCGCGATGCGGTTGGCCTCGGTGTGGAGTTCCCCGAAGGTGATCGCGGTGTCCTGGTCGAGGTCGTAGAGCGCGGTCTTGTCGGGGTCGCGGGCCTTGTAGCGTTCAAGCAGCAACCGCACCGGCTGGAAAGGGATCGCGAGGTCATGCGCTGCCCCCGGCGCCGTCCCGCCCACGATACGCGCCATTGCCCGTGCTCCGCTTCCTGCCGCCCCGGCGCCAGCGTCGCGAAAAGCCGCGCCGGCCATGATCGCGGCGATACTCGACAGGGTGCCGGCCGGGGTCAAGCGTGCCGCCGCGGCGGGTCCGGTGGCGTCGGATTGCGGCTTTCATACCGTCTTTAGCGATGCTAGCTTGCCGGAAACGCCGCTGCGCCGCCGCCGTTGGGGCGTCAACGATGCGGGCGACGGCGGGTTGGTGAAATCGGAGACATGAACGATGCGCGGAGTCCTCGTCCACGAGTTCGGGCCCCTGGAAAACCACCGGGTCGAAGACGTGCCCGATCCGGAGCCCGGAGCGGAGGACGTGCTGGTCGACATCCACGCCATCGGCGTCAACTTCCCCGACACCTTGATGATGCAGGGTCTTTATCAGGCCAAACCCCCGCGGCCCTTCGTGCCCGGCCGCGACGCCGCGGGCGTCGTCGCCGCGGTGGGCGAGAAGATCACCAAGGTTGCGCCCGGCGACCGGATTGCGGTTCTCGTGCCGACGGGGGCCTATGCCGAACGGGCCCTCGCCCCGGAGTCGCGCTGCTTCCCGCTGCCCGAAGGGATCGATTTCGTCACCGGCGCGGGGATGATGACGATCTACAACACCGCCTATGTGTCCCTGATGATCCGCGGTCAGTATCAGCCGGGCGAGACCGTGCTGGTGCTCGGTGCCGCCGGCGGCGTCGGGCTCGCCGCCGTACAGATCGCCAAGGCCAAGGGCGCGGTCGTGCTGGCGGCGGACATTTCGGAGGAAAAGACTGCGCTGGCCAAGGCCAACGGCGCCGATCACGTGATCGACCTGTCGGCGGAGGATCTGCGCGAGTCCCTGCGCGCGCAGGTCTTCGCCGTTACCGATGGAAGGGGCGTGGACATCGTACTCGATCCGGTCGGCGGGGACGTTTTTGATGCGGCCATCCGCACGCTCGCCTTTGCCGGGCGGATCGTCGCCATCGGCTTCGCCGCCGGCCGCATCCCCGACGCCAGGGCCGGCTATTTCAACGTCAAGAACCTGACGATGGCCGGCGTATCGCTCGACCTGCACTTCCGCTACGCGCCCGAGACCATGGAGAAGGTCGTGGCCGAGGTTCTGGGGATGTGCGTCAAGGGCGCGATCCGCCCGGAGATCACCGCCACCTACCCGTTGGAGGACTTCCAGGAGGCGATCGTCTTGTTCGGCCAGCGCAAATCCATCGGCAAGATCGTTCTGACCACCGGCAAGCCCGGCTGAACCGGCCGCCGGGGCGGGCACTATGGCGGGGCGGACCGACGCTGCCCGACGGGCCGATGCGGTCATTGACGCGGCCAGATCGCGCGGCGCGTGCGCGCTTTCGGAGTACGACAGTAAGCAGGTGCTCGCCGCCTACGGCATCCCCGTCGCCCGCGAAGTCCTGGTCGGCGGGCTCGCCGAGGCAAAGGCCGCCGCAAGGATGCTCGAATATCCGGTGGTGCTGAAGGCGTGCGGAGCAGACGCGGCCCACAAGACGGAAAAGGGGCTGGTCGCGGTCCATCTCGGCTCGGACAGAGCGTTGAGCGATGCCTTCCGCACCATCAGGGAACGCGCGGGGCCGGATTTCGCTGGCGGCTTCCTGGTCCAGAAGATGATCATGGGCGCGCGCGAGCTGGCAGCCGGAATGATCCGCGACCACCAGTTCGGACCCTCGGTAATGTTCGGCCTGGGCGGGATCTTCGCCGAGGTTCTCGACGACGTAGTGTTTCGCATCGCACCGTTGCGCAGGCGCGATGCGCTGGAGATGATCCGCAGCATCAAAGGGCACCGGCTCCTCGCCGCCATCCGCGGCATGCCGGCGGTCGATACCTGCGCGCTCGCCCGGTCCATCGTCGCGCTGGGCAGGATCGGCCTGGATCATCCCCAGATCGATCAGATCGACGTCAACCCGATGATCGTGCGCGGCGCGGACCCGGTGGCGGTTGATGCGCTGATCGTACTCGGCCGGTGACGGATCGGCGCCGCGCGGCCGTTGAACGGCGGCGACCCGAAGCGGCGCGGCCGGATCGGAACGGGAGCCAGAGCGATGACATCCAACGACAGCACGGACCGGGCGGCGCTCGAAGCGCTGGTGGTCGACTTCACCGAGGCCTTCAACCGCGAGAGCATCGAAGAGGTGATGTCGTATTTCGCCGAGGATGCGATCTATGACGAGTTCCACGGCGTGCGCCACCGCGGCAGAGAAGCGATCCGCGCGGCGTTCGTCCCGCAGTTCCGCGGCGATTATGGCAGGTTGCGCTTTCACACCGAGGACATGTTCCTCGACGTCGCCGCCGGCAAGGCGCTGATCCGCTGGCTGCTGACGCTGGAGACCGCACAGCGTTCGGGCGGCTGGCGCGGCCTCGACATCCTGCATTTCGAGAACGGCAAGCTCAAGGAGAAGCACACCTACGCCAAGGCCAGGCAGCCGTTGATCGAAAAGATGGAGGAGTCCGCGCAAGTGCGCGCGGCGATCGCCGATGGCTGAAGGACCGGTGATGCGCGGCCGCCCGAGCGCAGGATGACCGCCGCACCGGTATCGACCGCATTTCGGACCCGCCCCGACCGCCCACGGCGCTACCCCGCGGCGCCGGAATCGGCTAGAGGTGTTCCCGCACGCCGCAAGGGCGGCCCTTGAGGAGGTGGGGCGATGAAATACGGGTTTTACTTCCGGCGGTTGCGCGCCGTCGCGGCGGCGGCGGCGTGCGTGGCGTGCCTTGCGGTCCTGTTTCGCCCGGAACCGGCCGCATCGCTGGAGACCATCGCCAGACACGCGATCCTCGTCGATGTCGAGACCGGTACGGTGCTGTTGGAGCATCGGGCGGACACGCCGTTCCCGCCGGCGTCGATGAGCAAGCTCATGACGATCTACATGGCTTTCGAACGGCTTGCGGACGGAAGCCTGAGCATGGACGACGAGTTCCTCGTCAGTCGGAAGGCCTGGCGCATGGGCGGCTCGAAGACGTTCGTGCGGATCGACAGGCCGGTCACCGTCGGGAACCTGCTGCGCGGCATCATCGTCCAGTCGGGCAACGATGCCTGTGTGGTGATGGCCGAAGGAATCGCCGGCAGCGAGGAAGGCTTCGCCGAGATGATGACCCGGCGCGGGCGCGCGCTCGGCCTGCGCGACAGCATCTTCCGCAACGCGACCGGCTGGCCGCAGGAAGGCCATGTGATGACGGCGCGCGACGTTGCGATCCTCTCGCAGCGCATCATCGAAGACTTTCCCGACTACTATCCCCTGTTCGCCGAAAAAACGTTCACGCACAGCGGTATCAAGCAGAGCAATCGCAACCCGCTCCTGTACCGCGATGTCGGCGCGGACGGGCTGAAGACCGGTTATACGGAGGCCTCGGGCTACGGGCTGGCGGCGTCGGCGATCCGCGACGGCCGGCGCGTCATCCTGGTTCTGGCGGGCCTGCCAAGCGCGCGGGCGCGGGCGCAGGAATCGCTCCGGCTAACCGAACTCGCCTTCCGTCGGTTTCGCAACTACGCCCTGTTCGAGAAGGGCGCGGTGGTCAGCACCGCCGGCGTGTGGCTCGGCAAGCGCGACGTCGTGCCGCTGACCGCCGGTCAGGACGTCAAGATCACGCTGCAACGCCGCGCGCGCAGCAAGCTGAAGGCCGTGGTCGCCTATACTGGTCCCGTGCCGGCCCCCATCAGGAAAGGCGATCCGATCGCCCGGCTGGTGGTCACGGCGCCGGATTTCCAGGCCCTCGAGGTCCCGCTTCTGGCCGGTGAGACCATCGACGCGCTTGGCCCTCTCGAAAGGATCGGCCCGGCGATCGAATACCTCCTGTGGGGCCCGTCGGCCGCCGGGGGCTGAACGGACGCACCGCAAAGGCGGGTCCGCTTGCCGGCCGGCAGACCGGAATGCTAGCCTGGGCGCGCGCACGGCTTCGAACGCGCGTCGGAGGGGGGTACCGATGAAAATCAGGAAACTGGTGTTTGCCGCTCTGATCCTGCTGGCGCCGGCGCTGGCCGCACCGCAGGCCGCGACGCTCAAGGTCGCTCTCGTGCTGCCGGGTCCGATCACCGACGGGACATTCAACGCCGCCGCCCACAAGGGCATCGAGATGGCCAAGAAAAACTACGACATCGCGGTCTCGATGCAGGAGAACACTTCGGTCGCGGCCATCGACGAGGCGCTGATCAACTACGGCCGTGCCGGTTACGACGTGATCATCGCGCATGGGTTCCAGTTCGCCGAGGCCGCAGCGAAGATCCACCGCCAGTTTCCCAAGACGTGGTTCCTGGTGACCATGGTCAAGGCAGGGGCGGCGCCCAACCTCGCCTCGCTCGACGTCAGGCTGGGCGATGCGGGCTATGTCGCCGGCGCGCTGGCCGCCCTGGTCAGCAAGACCGGCGTGGTCGGCACGGTCGGTGGCATCCCGGTGCCAGTCATCCAGGAATACGCCGACGGCTTTGCGCGCGGCGCCAAGCGGATGCGCCCGGATATCACGGTGCTCTCGGCCTATGTCGGCTCGTTCACCGATGCCGCCAAGGGCAAGGAGATCACCGTTGCCATGATCGAGCGCCACGCCGACGTGGTGACCGCACAGGGCAACGAATCGGTGATGGGCACGATCAACGCCGCCAAGGAGGCCGGCGTGATGGCGATCGGCACCTTTTTCGACTCCGCAGGGCTTGCGCCCGATACCATCGTCAGCACCGCGCTGGTCAACATGGACGTCGCAATCGACCACGTGCTGGGGAAGGTGGTCGACGGCACCATGGAACCGCGGAACTACCTGCTCGGCTTCAAGGAGAACGTGCTCG
>CAYFYS010000059.1:0-3623 GCA_964347365.1 uncultured Rhodospirillaceae bacterium
CTGAGTTGACTGCTTCGGTTGTGGTCGGCGGGCCTGTGGGGAGGTGGTCAGGCGCGGCGCGACTGTCCACTTGTCCACACAATGTTTCACGTGAAACATTGGACAGTCCTCCGGCCGGTCGCGTCGAAGCGGCTCACGCAGCCTGCCGGTTCGGGGTGTCTCCGGCCTCACCGTCGGCCTGGTAGCGCGCCAGGCGGCGGGGCCGTGGAAGACGGCCAGCGTGCCCTCGGGATGTTCGTGCGTCCGGACGGTGGCCTCGACGTGGTGGCGCGGGTGGCGGTCAGCGGGGAGCTGCAGAACCCGGCGCTTGTCGCGTACGCCGCTCCCGGTTGACCCGGAACACCTCGAAGGGTGCGGCCATCAGCCTCCTCGCACTTCATCAATCTCGGCCCCCGTGCCTGCTCCGTCCGAGGCATCAAAACCCGCCATGGCATGGACGCCTTCCGAAACCGGACAGATCATCTGGTACATCGACCGGACATATCGCGTGTTAGCGACACGATTAAGATGCGCGCTTGACTGGGTCGGCAGGCGCGGTCATCGTTCGTACACGAACGAATTAGATTGGATCCGCCTTGACGATGGCGCCGGCCGTCCGATCCAGGGAACGCGAACGCGGCTCTGCCCCCGACTATGTCCTGGAAGATCAGGTCGGCCATCTGCTGCGCCGGGCACACCAGCGGCATACGGCGATATTCCAGGCCATGGTCGGCGAGGATTGGGCGACCCCGCTGCAGTTTGCGGCCCTGGTCAAGCTTGATGACCTCGGCGAGGTCTCCCAGAACGAGCTCGGCCGGCGGACCGCGATGGATGCGGCCACCATGCATGGCGTGATCAAGCGCATGCTGGCGCGCAAACTGATCGCCCGCCGCCCGGACGTCTCGGATCGTCGTCGGCTCCTCCTCAGCCTGACCGCGCGGGGGCGCGCGCTTGTCGTGGCCATCTCGCGGGACGGCAGCGCGATCACCAACGCGACGCTGGCGCCCTTGAGCGACGGCGAACGCCGGACGTTCCTGGCGCTATTGCGGCGCCTGGCTTAGCGCAGCGAGCATCGCCTCCGGGGTGACGAATTTCTTGCGCGGAGCGCCTGGCGCGGCGGCCTCGGTTTCCAGCCGGTCGATGATCTGCCAGTCGGAATAGCTGACGACACGCAAGCCGCGTCGCCCGGCGATGGCGTCAAAGGCAGCCGGTCCGTCCTTTGCCGGCGCGGCGAGGTCGTCGACCAGGCGTTCGACCACGGCGAGCGAATCGTTCTTGTTGGTTCCGATGGTCCCCGTCGCGCCGCGCTTGACCCAGCCGGCGGCGTACAGACCCGGCCGCACGCGGCCGTCGTCGTGGACGACGATCCCCTTGCGGTCATCGAAGGGCACGCTGTCCAGTGGCGCGGCGCGGCTGCCGATGCAGGTGATCGCCAGTCCGCAGGCGACTTCGAACGTCTCCCCGGTCGGGATGCAGCGGCCGTCCTCGACCCGGGTGCGTTCCAGGCGCACACCTTCGATCCGTTCGCCGCCGAGGAAGGCGACCGGACTTGCGAAAAAGCGGAAATGGACGCGCTTGGCCTTGCCTTCACCGCTGACTTCGTCGAAGCCGCGCATGGTGGCGATATTCTTGGCTCTCAGGCGCAGGTCGCGTTCGGACATGTAGGGGGCCGCGACCTTCTCGGGCAAATGGTCGAGATTGACGATCGGCCGGGCGTTTTCGAGCATGCCCATCTCGCGAAGCTCGACATTGGTGAAAGCCGCTTCGATCGGCCCGCGCCTGCCGAACATATAGATGTCGCGGATCGGGGCCGCATCGATCGCCGCCCCGGCATAGGGAGCCAGATCGGTAACCGACATCTCAGCCGGCGTCTTGGCAAGCACCCGCGCGACGTCGACGGCGACGTTGCCCACGCCGATCACCGCGACCGCGGTGACGTCGAGATCCGGATCGAGGTCGATGAAATCCGGATGGCAGTTGTACCAGCCGACGAAGGCATTGGAGCCGAAGACGTTGATCTTGTCCTCGCCGGGGATCCCGAGCCGGTTGTCGAAGGGCGCGCCATAGGCAAGCACGACCGCGTTATAGGCGCCCTCGAGCTCGCCGATCTCGACATCGCGGCCGATCTCGACATTGCCGATAAAACGCACGCCCTCGGCCAGCATGGTCTTTTCGAAGGCGCGGCCGACGCGCTTGGTCTTCTGGTGGTCCGGGGCCACGCCGCCACGTATCAGCCCGAAGGGCGAGGGCAGGCGGTCGAACACGTCGACCCGGCAACCGGGCAGCCTGTCGATCAGTCCTTGGGCGACATACATGCCGCCGGGACCCGACCCCACGACGGCGACGCTGGGGAACATTCACGGCTCCTGCGCTCGATCGGCGCGATGATAATCGCGTGATTGGGGCGGTAAAGGCCGCCGGCGTCTCAGCCGGGCGCGACGGTCCAGGTACGGCCGCGCCGAAGCATCGCGTTGAGATCGCCGGTTGGCGTTTTTGTCTTGATCTGCTCGATCTGGGCATGGACGGCGGCTTCATAGGGTTCTGCCGGGTCGCAGTACAGAACACCGATCGCCACGGGAAAGTCAGGGCGTTCCATCGCCGCAAGCAGCCCCGCCAGCGTCCGATCGGTCTCGTCATGAACCAGAATGTCGCCCTCGGTGATGCCGTCCCGGCCGATGGTGACCGTCTCCAGGGCCAGCCTGCCGGGCGCGATGCGCAGACCCCTGTTGCCGTCCTTGCCGAAGACCAGCGGCTTGCCGTCTTCGACCACCACTTGGGAGTCGGCTGCGGCGGCCTTGTCGGTCCACTCCGAGAATGCGCCGTCGTTGTAGACGATGCAGTTTTGGATGATCTCGACGAACGATGCCCCTTTATGGGCGTGCGCCCGCTTCAGCATCTCCGGCAGGTGCTTCTGGTTGGTGTCCACTGACCGGGCGACGAAGCGCGCACCGGCGCCGAGCGCGAACACGGTGGCGTTGACTGGCGAATCGACCGAACCCTGCGGTGTCGAAGGCGAACGGGTGCCGAGTCGCGAGGTCGGCGAATACTGGCCCTTGGTCAGCCCGTAGATCTCGTTGTTGAACAGCAGCATCTGCATGTCCACGTTGCGGCGCAGGGCGTGCAGGGTGTGGTTGCCGCCGATCGACAGGCAGTCGCCGTCGCCCATGACCACCCAGATGTCGAGATCGGGGTTGGCGAGCTTGGCGCCGGTCGCCAGCGCTGGTGCACGGCCGTGGATCGTGTGAAACCCGTAAGTCGCCATGTAGTACGGGAATCTTGCCGCGCAGCCGATGCCGGATACAAACACCACCCTTTCTGGCGGAAGCTGAAGATCGGCCATCGTCCGCTGCACCGACTTCACGATCGCGTAGTCGCCACAGCCGGGGCACCAGCGGACTTCCTGGTCGGACGCGTAATCGGCGGGCTTGAGCTTCTCGACGGGCGTGTGGACGTTCATGCTACTTCTCCATGCGCGCGCGGATCGCCGCCTCGAGATCGGAGACCTTGAAGGGCAGGCCGGAAATCTGGTTCAGCCCTTCGGCCGGCACCAGGTATTGCGCGCGCAGGACCGTTACCAGTTGGCCGTTGTTCATCTCCGGCACCAGGACTTTCTCGTAACCGCGCAGCAGGTCACCGAGATTCCT
>CAYFYS010000059.1:3633-8668 GCA_964347365.1 uncultured Rhodospirillaceae bacterium
TGGGTAACGGCCAGATGTGACGGATGTGGATATGGGCAACGTCGAGGCCGGCGGCGTTGACGCGCTTGACCGCCTGGTTGATCGCGCCGAACGTCGAGCCCCAGCCGAGGACCGCCAGCCTGCCCGTGCCCGGGCCGGCGGAGACCTCCTGCAGGGGGATGTCGCCGGCTATGCCGTCGATCTTGGCCGCGCGGATCTTGGTCATCCGGTGGTGATTGTCCGGATCGTAGGAAATGTGGCCCGTCTCGTAGCTCTTCTCGATGCCGCCGATGCGGTGCATTAGCCCGGGCGTGCCGGGCACCGCCCAGTTGCGGGCTAGCGTCTTGTCGTCGCGCAGGAAGGGGTGGAAGCCTTCCGGCTCGGTGCGCAGGGCGACCTTGAAGTCGGGGATGTCGTCGACGTCGGGGATCTCCCAGGGCTCGGCTGCGTTGGCGAGATAGCCATCGGTCAACAGTATCACCGGGGTCATATACTTCACTGCGAGCCTGACCGCCTCGACGGCGGTGAAGAAACAGTCTCCGGCGGTTCGTGCGGAGACCACCGGCAGCGGCGAATCGGCGTTTCGGCCGTAGACGGCCTGGAACAGATCCGACTGTTCGGTCTTGGTCGGAAGCCCGGTCGAGGGTCCACCGCGTTGACTGTTGACCACCACCAGGGGCAGTTCCGCGGCAAAGGCGAGTCCGATCGCCTCGGTTTTGAGGGCAATGCCCGGGCCGGAACTCGACGTCACGCCGATTGCGCCGGAAAACGAGGCGCCGATAGCCGAGCACACGGCCGCAATCTCGTCCTCGGCCTGAAACGTCGTCACGCCGTACTGTTTGAGGTTCGACAGCGCATGCAACAGCGCCGAGGCCGGGGTGATCGGGTAGGAGCCCAGGAACAGCGGCAATCCCGCCTTGTGGGCGCCGGTGATCAACCCCCAGGCAATCGCCTCGGTCCCGGTGACGGCGCGGTAGACGCCGGCCTGCACGTCGGCCTTGGGGACGATATAGGCTTCCGCGCCGCTCGGCAGCTCCGCGGTCTCGCCATAGGCGTGGCCAGCGTTGAGTGCGGCGATATTGGCAGCGGCCAGTGCCGGTGCCCGCCCGCTAAAGCGCTGGTTGAGCCAGTCGATCGTCGGCTGCCGGTCGCGGTCGTACATCCAGCACATCAGCCCCAGGGCCCACATGTTCTTGCAGCGCACCGCTTCCTTGTTGGACAGTCCCAGCCCATCGACCGCTGCCAGCGTCATTTTCTGAATGTCGATCGGGATGACCACGTAGTTGTCGAGCGTGCCGTCCTCCAGCGGGTTGGCGGAATACCCGGCCTTGCCGATGTTGCGGTTGTTGAACGTACCGGTGTTGACGACGATGGTTCCACCCTTGGGTACGTCGCGCAGGTGGACCTTGAGCGCGGCGGGATTCATGGCGACCAGAACGTCTGGCGCATCGCCCGGCGTCATGATGTCGTAGGAAGCAAAGTTGATCTGGAAGGCCGAAACGCCGTAGGTCGTGCCGAGCGGTGCGCGGATCTCGGCGGGGAAATCGGGAAAGGTCGCAAGGTCGTTGCCCATCAGGGCGGTCGACTGGGTGAATTGGGTTCCGGTCAACTGCATCCCATCGCCCGAATCGCCGGCAAACCGGATCACTACCGAGTCGACCGACTTGCGGGCGGCTTCTCCGGCCGATTCGGAACTCGCAAGCTTGGTCGCCATCGTCCTACCCATCCGCGTGGAACTCTTTTCCGCCGAGCGAAGTCCGGGACTCCGATCCGCAGAAGTCAACCGGTGCCCGCCCGGGTCCGGCGCGGCCGGACTATAGCACGCCGCATCAGGCGTGGCACGAATTCGATCCGGTCGGCCGAGGACCCATCCAGAACCGCCCGGATCGACGAGCGCTTGACAGGCCTGGGTCAGCTGACTTCTAATTTGTACGTACACAAACAAACTTGCGGTGACAACCGGCCATGCGGGACCTCGTCCGGCAGGCGGATCGGGACGCGTAGGAAATGGCAAGCTATCTGCGCCCCAGCGAACTGGGCGCGGCGCTGGCGGCGCTGGGTGCCGCGCCGCGCGCGATCATCGCCGGCGGCACCGACTACTATCCGGCCCGGGTCGGCAGGCCGCTGGACGACGACGTGCTCGACATTACCGGGATCGCCGCCTTGCGGGGGATCGGCGCGCACGCGGACCACTTCCGGATCGGCGCGCTGGCGACCTGGTCGGAACTGATCGCGACGGACTTGCCGGCTTGCTTCGACGGGCTGAAGCGGGCTGCGCGCGAGGTCGGCGGCGTCCAGGTGCAGAACGCCGGCACCATCGTCGGCAATGTCTGCAACGCCTCCCCCGCGGCTGACGGCATGCCCGGCCTGCTCAGCCTGGACGCCGTCGTCGAACTCGACTCGACGACCGGCGCACGTGCGGTCCCGCTGGCCTAATTCGTCACCGGCAACCGCCAGACGGTGCGCGCTCTGGACGAGATGGTCACCGCGATCACGATCCCCAAGCCCGCCCCCGGCGCGCGGAGCAGCTTTCTGAAGCTCGGCGCGCGCAAATACCTGGTAATTTCGATCGCCATGGTGGCCGGTGTCATCGAACCCGCAGCCGACGGCACGCTCGCCGGTGCGCGGCTTGCAATCGGATCGTGCTCAGCGGTCGCCCGGCGGCTGCCCGCGCTTGAACAGGCGCTGATCGGCCGGCCGATCGACAGCCGCATGGCCGATATCGCCACCGTCGAGCATCTGGATGTGCTTTCGCCGATCGACGACGTGCGCGGGACGGCCGCCTATCGGATGGACGCCGCCTTGACGCTGGTCCGGCGCATGCTGGCCGAGCTGGGGAGCCGGGAATGACTGGGTTCGCGAAGATCGCCTTCACCCTCAACGGCGCGCCGGTCGAAGTCGCCGTCGACCCGATCCGGAGATTGGCCCAGGTACTGCGCGAGGATCTGACGCTGACCGGCACTAAGGTCGGCTGCGATGCCGGGGATTGCGGCGCCTGTACGGTGCTGATCGACGGAAGGCAGGTCTGCGCATGCATGACCCCGGCCGGTCAGGTTGCCGGCCGCACGGTGTTGACCGTGGAAGGGCTGAGCGATGCCGGCGGCCGCATGGCGGCTTTGCAGGATTCCTTCCATCTGCACGGCGCGGCGCAGTGCGGGATTTGTACCCCGGGCATGCTGATGGCTGCGGCCGATCTGTTGAGCCAGCAAGATGCGCCCGACGAGACGGCGATCAACGATGCGCTGGGCGGCGTACTTTGCCGCTGCACGGGATACATGAAGATCGTCGAGGCCGTCCGGCACGTCGTCGAACCCAACGGAGTTACGCTCGATAACCCCGGAGCGGGCGAGGCGGTTGGCGCACGGGCGGCCAAGACCGATGGACGGCGCAAGATCGATGGCACCGAGTTGTTCGGCGCCGACCAGGCGCCCGCAGACACCCTATGGCTGCGCGCGGTACGTTCTCCCCATTGGAGCGCCACCTTCACGATCGGTGATCTTGGCGCGCTGTTCGAACATCACCCCGGCCTGGTGCGGGTGATCACCGCCGCCGACGTACCTGCCGTAAACGGATTCGGTGCCTACCCGACGGTCAAGGATCAACCAGTCCTGGCCGATGGCGAGGTGCGCTACCGCGGCGAGGCCGTGCTCGCCCTGATCGGCGATCAGGCGTCCATTCACGCGATCCGCGACGAGGAGGTGCCGATCGATTACCGCGTCCGCCCGCACGTCCACGGGCTCGATCAGGCGCTGGCCGAGGGCGCGCCCGTCGTCCATGACGGAAGTGCCGACAACGTCATGGCCCGGGGCCTGGTCAAGAAGGGCGATGTCGATGCCGCACTGGCGTCTTCGGACATCGTCGTCGAAGGCAGCTTCGAGACCGCCTTCGTCGAACACGCCTATATCGAACCCGAGGCCGGATGGGCGCGACGCATCGGCGATCGGCTGGAAATCGCGGCCACCACCCAGGCGCCGCACATGGACCGGGACGAGCTTGCCAACATCCTCGGGATCCCCATCGAGTCGGTCCGGGTGCTGCCGACCGCCTGTGGCGGCGGCTTCGGCGGCAAGATCGATCTGTCGGTCCAGCCGCTGCTCGCGGTCGCGGCCTGGAATCTCGACCGGCCGGTGCGCGCGATCTACAACCGCATCGAGTCGATGGCCTCGTCCACCAAGCGCCACCCCTCGCGCACGCACGGTGTTTATGGCTGCACCGCCGAAGGCAAGCTGACCGGCTACAGGTTCCACGGCGAGTTCAACACCGGTGCCTATGTCTCTTTCGGCCTGACGGTGAAGGACCGCGTGCCGGTGCACGCGACCGGCCCGTATCATGTGCCCGCCGTGACCGCGACCTCGCGCGGCGTCTACACCAACGAGGCTCCGGCGGGTGCCTTCCGGGGGTTTGGCGTGCCCCAGGCGGCGTTGCTGCACGACATGCTGATGGACATGATGGCCGAGAAGTGCGGCATCGATGCGCTCGAATTCCGCTACATCAACGCGCTCAGGGTCGGCGACGAGACGCCGACCGGCCAGGTGATGAGGGCGAGCTGCGGCTTGGCCGCCTGCCTTGACGGGCTGCGCCCGTACTGGCGGCGATACAGGCAGGAGGCTGAGGCCTTCAATGCCGCATCCGGCGGTGTCATGCGTCGCGGCGTCGGGCTGGGCTGCATGTGGTATGGCTGCGGCAACACCGCCATGGCCAACCCCTCGACCATGCATCTGGGCCTGGCGCGCGATGGCGTCGTTACGCTCTATTCCGGCGCCCAGGACATCGGACAGGGCACCAACACGACCATGGTCCAGTGCGCTGCCGACGGGCTCGGAATCGACATGAAGCAGATTGCCTTGATCTGGGGCGATACCGATCTGACGGCCGATGCGGGCAAGACCTCGGCATCCCGCCAGGCCTACATTTCCGGCAACGCGGCCAAGCGCGCGGGTGAGGACCTGAGACGCCAGATCCTGCGGCTCGCCAATGTCGGTGACGGCGCGCGTATCGTCTTCGACGGCAACCGCCTGGCGGTGCGCGACGGCGAGGCGCGGCGCGAAATCGATCT
>CAYFYS010000060.1:0-8667 GCA_964347365.1 uncultured Rhodospirillaceae bacterium
CCGACCTCAAGAAACGGAAGCTTCAAATCAAGGACGCCCTGGCCAGGCTGCAGGACGCCTCAGTCTGACGATTCGGCGGGATTCCGCGTCCGCGGGACACGAGGAGAGGCCGTGAACGCGCCGATCGACCGGCTGTGTCGCCAGGCAATCGAGGATCCGGAGACGTTCTGGGCGGCGGCTGCCGAGGACATCTCCTGGGACCGTCGGTGGGACAGGGTGCTGGACGACAGGAGCGCGCCGGGCTACCGGTGGTTCACCGGTGGGCGGCTGAACAGCTGCTACAACGCGCTTGACCGCCATGTCGAGGCCGGTTGCGGCGAGCGTCTGGCACTGATCTATGACGGCCCGATCACTGGTGCCCGGGAGACGTTCAGCTATCGCCGGTTGCGGGACCGCGTCGCGCGCTTCGCCGGCGCCTTGGCCGCGCGCGGGGTGGCGCGCGGCGACCGGGTGGTGCTCTATATGCCGATGGTGCCCGAGGCGGCGATCGCCATGCTCGCCTGCGCCCGGATCGGGGCGATCCACTCGGTCGTCTTCGGCGGATTTGCCGCCAACGAGCTCGCCGTGCGGATCGACGATTCGACCCCCAAGGCGATCATCGCCGGCTCGTGCGGGATCGAGCCGGGACGGATCCTCGCCTACAAGCCGCTGCTCGATGCCGCGATCCAGACCGCACGTCACAAGCCGGAGTTCTGCATCATCTTCCAGCGCGAGGCGCTGCGGGCCGACATGGTAACAGGCCGCGACGTCGACTGGCGCGAGGCCGAGGACGCCGCACATCCCCACGAGTGCGTCCCGGTGGCAGCGACCGATCCGCTCTACATCCTCTACACATCAGGCACGACCGGACAGCCCAAGGGGATCGTCCGTGACAACGGCGGCCATGCGGTCGCGCTGCGCTGGTCGATGCCCAATATCTACGGCATCGCAGAGGACGAGGTGTTCTGGGCTGCCTCCGATGTCGGTTGGGTGGTCGGCCACTCCTATATCGTTTACGGGCCGCTGTTCAACGGCTCGACCAGCATCTTGTTCGAGGGCAAGCCGGTCGGCACGCCCGATGCCGGCGTCTATTGGCGCATCATCGCCGAACACGGCGTCAAGGCGCTGTTCACCGCCCCGACCGCGTTTCGCGCGATCAAAAAGGAGGATCCCGACTGCCGGTTGCGCGAACCGCACGATTTCGGCCGGTTCGAGACCCTGTTCCTGGCCGGCGAGCGGGCCGATCCGGATACCGTCCGCTGGGCGGAGGCGAAGCTCGGCGTGCCGGTGATCGACCACTGGTGGCAGACCGAAACCGGATGGCCGATCGCTGCCAACTGCGTCGGGCTGGGCCGGCTTCCCGTCAAATACGGCTCCCCGACCCGTCCGGTGCCGGGCTGGGACCTCAGGGTGCTGGGCGAGAACGGCGTTGAGCGCCCCCGGGGCGAGATCGGCGCGCTGGTCGTCCGCCTGCCGATGCCGCCCGGCACCGCGCCGACGCTGTGGAATGCCGAGGACCGGTTCCGGCAGGCCTATCTGAGCGCGTTCCCGGGCTACTACGCCACTGCCGACGCCGGATATATCGACGAGGACGGCTATGTCTTCGTGATGGCGCGGACCGACGACATCATCAACGTGGCCGGCCACCGGCTGTCGACGGGCGCGATGGAGGAGGTCCTAGCCGAGCATCCCGACGTCGCCGAATGCGCCGTCATCGGTGTCGGCGATGCGATCAAGGGCCAGGTGCCGTTCGGGTTCCTGGTGCTCAAGGACGGTGTCACCCGCCGGCCGGCCTCTGTCGTCGGCGAGGTCGTCGACATGGTGCGTGGCCGGATCGGCCCGGTCGCGGCGTTCAGGACGGCCGCCGTGGTCGCCCGGTTGCCCAAAACGCGGTCGGGCAAGATCCTGCGCGGCACCATGCGCAGCATCGCCGACGGCGAGGAATGGCGCATGCCGGCCACGATCGACGATCCGGCGATCCTCGAGGAGATCACGGACGCGCTGAAATCGGCGGGCTACGCCGGCGGCTGCTGAACCGCGCTACGGCCCCGGCGGGACGGCCTGGTTTTCCGCCGGCCCGGAACTTTCCGCGTAGCCGGCCTTGTCGAGCGCGTTCTGCAGGTCGTAGCGGGTGCACAGGCCGAGCGTGACCGGCTCGCGCGGCTTGATGTTGGCCATGTTCCAATGGGTCCGATCGCGAATCGCCACGATGGTCGGCTTGGTCGTGCCGATCAGGCGTGAGATTTGCCCGTCGGTCAGCCTGGGATAATTGCGCACCAGCCATGCGATCGCGTCCGGCTTGTCCTGCCGGCGGGCGACCGGGGTATAGCGCGGCCCCTTGGTGCGCGGGACAGGCGCGGGAATGTTCTGGACCGCCATGCGCAGCCGCGCGGTCGGGTCGGCGGCACAGCGCGCGATCTCCTCGCCGGTGAGCTGGCCGTTGGCGATCGGGTCGAAGCCGACGATCCCCACCGCGACCTCCTCATCGGCGATGCTCTGGACCTCGAGCTCGTGGAGGTCGCAGAACTCGGCGATCTGCTCGAAGGTCAGAGCGGAGTTTTCGATCAGCCACACCGCGGTGGCCTTGGGCATCAGGGGTCTGGCCATCAACTCTCCCCGAACACGCCGGAACCGGCGCTCAACTGGTCAGGACGATCTTACCGATATGCGCACTTGATTCCATCAACGCGTGCGCCGATGTGGCCGCATCAAGGGGGAAAGTCCGGTCGATCAACGGGCCAATGCGACCGGATTGGATCAACGGCCAGACATGTTCGCGCACCGCATCGGCGATGGCGCCCTTTTGCGCGATGCTCCGCGGCCGCAGCGTCGATCCAGTCACAATCAAGCGTTTGCGCATCACCACGTCCAGCCGCAGCGGCGCCTCCGCGCCCTGCATGACCGCGATCTGGACCAGGCGCCCTTCGGTTCTGAGCGCAGCGATGTTCCGGGCCAGATAATCGCCGCCCACGACATCGAGGATCAGGTGGGCGCCCTGGCCACCGGTCATCTCCTTGACCACCGCAACGAAATCCTCCTCGCGGTAGTTGATCGCGCGCACCGCCCCCAGCGCCTCGCAACGGCGGCACTTTTCGGCGGTGCGCGCGGTCGTCAGCACCCGCCCACCGAACGCGGTCGCAAGCTGGATGCCGGTCGTGCCGATGCCGCCCGATCCGCCATGGATCAGGACCCATTCACCGTCGGTCATCGCCCCGCCGTCGAACAGGTTGGTCCACATCGTAAAGAAGGTCTCAGGGATCGCCGCCGCCACGATCATGCTGCGGCCGGCCGGCACCGGCAGGCATTGGCGCTGCGGCGCGACGCAGAACTCGGCGTAGCCGCCACCAGAAACCAGGGCGCAGACCGCATCGCCCCGGACGAGGCCGCTGACGCCCGGACCCAGCCCGGCGACGGGGCCAGCGATTTCGAGCCCGGGAATGTCGCTGGCACCGGGCGGCGGCGGATAGAATCCGCGCCGCTGAGCGACGTCGGGGTAGTTTACGCCGGCGGCGGCGACCCTGATCAGCACCTCGCCCTGCCCGGGCGCGGGCACCGGGCGCGTGCAGGGGCGCAGCATTTCGGGGCCGCCGGGCGCGGCGATTTCGATCGCGGTCATCGATGCAGGAACGGTCTCGTCCATCGCCTTCGGCGTTCGTCACCTCCACCGGAGCAGCTTGCCTGTCTACAGGCCGGGCATCAGACTGACAAGACGGGATTCAGCGGGCGAACGGGAGGCTGAACCATGGAAGATGACGACTTGCGGCCTCGGAAGAGCGCCGTCGTGCCGCGCAATCTCGAGGATCTTTCAATCGCGGATCTCGATGAATACATCGCCGCGCTCGAGGCGGAAATTGCGCGCGTCAGGCAGGACATCGCCAGGAAGATCCGACACCGCGAAGGCGTCGAGGGTTTATTCAAGCACGACCGGTGAACCCGGCCCCCGGGGTCGGTCCTGCCGGCGGGCAGCGTCCGGCTCAACGGATGCCGAGACCCTGGAACCGCTTGTTGAACTTGGCGACCTGCCCGGCGGTGTCGACCAGTCGCTGATGGCCTCCGGTCCAGGCCGGATGGGTCCGCGGGTCGATGTCGAGCTTCAGCGTGTCGCCGGGCTGCCCCCAGGTCGATCGAGTCTGGTAGGTCGTCCCGTCCGTCATGACCACGGTGATCTGGTGGTAGTCGGGGTGGATACCCTTTTTCATCGGCCCGTCTCCGCTGCGGCCGGGCGGGTATAAGGGGCCGGCACGGCCCTGGCAAGCCTCGGCGATACAACTCGTGCCCCCGATGCTGTATGGATTGCACCCGTCCGGGAGGGGCGATGGGTCGAAGCCACCGAATCGATTGGGCGGACAGGCCGCGCGGGCCGGTCGACGGGCTGCGCGGGATCCTGCCCTATCTGGCGCCCTACAGGCTGCGTATCGCCGGCGCGGCCGGCGCGTTGATCGTTGCGGCGGCCACGGTGCTGGTGCTCGGCCAGGGGTTGCGGGCGCTGGTCGACGACGGTTTCCGGGGCGGCGATGCCGCTCTGCTCGACAGCGCGCTCATCGGGCTCTTCGCGATCATCGTACTGCTGGCCGGTGCGACCTACGCACGGTTCTATCTGGTCTCCTGGGTCGGCGAGAAGGTGGTTGCCGACATCCGGCGCGACGTCTATCGCCGCGTGCTCTCACTCAGCCCTTCCTTCTTCGAGGTCACCAAGGTGGGCGAGATCCTATCCCGGCTCACCACCGATACGACGACGATCCAGGTCGTCGTCGGCTCGTCGATCTCGATTGCGCTGCGCAACGTGCTGCTGTTCGCCGGCGGCGCGGTGATGCTGGTGGTCACCAGCCCGCGGCTGGCCGGGCTGGTGGCGCTGATCGTGCCCGTGGTGGTGATCCCGATCATCGTTTTCGGGCGCCGCGTGCGCCGGCTGTCGCGCGCGAGCCAGGATCGCATCGCCGAGTTGTCAGCCCATGGCGAGGAGACGTTGAACGCGATCCGCACCGTCCAGGCCTTCGGCCACGAGCCGGTCGATCGACGCCGGTTCCAGGATCGGGTCGATGCGGCACTCGCCGCGGCGCTGTGCCGCATCGCCGCGCGCGGCGCGCTGACCGCCTTCGTCGTGCTGACGGTGTTCGGCGCCGTCGGGGTGATCCTGTGGGTTGGCGGACACGACGTGATGGCCGGCCGGTTGTCGGCCGGCGAATTGTCGGCCTTCGTGTTCTACGCGGTCGTCGTCGCCGGGTCGGTGGGCGCGGTCAGCGAGGTCATCGGCGACATCCAGCGCGCGGCCGGCGCGACGGAGCGGTTGCTGGAACTGATCGGCGTTGCGCCCGATATCGCCGTCAGCCCCCATCCGGCGGCCTTGCCCGAACCCGCCTCGGGAACCATCGCCTTCGAGCGGGTGAATTTCCGCTACCCGGCGCGTCCGGATTCGCCGGCGCTCGTGGACATTGACCTGTCGGTCGCCGCCGGTGAACGGGTTGCGCTGGTCGGGCCGTCGGGCGCCGGCAAATCGACCGTCTTTCAGCTCCTGCTCCGGTTCTACGACCCGCGTTCGGGCGCGATCCGGATCGATGGCGTGGACCTGCGCGATGCCGACCCGCGCCGGATCCGGGAACGAATCGGGCTGGTCCCGCAGGACCCGTTCATCTTCTCCGCCGATGCGTGGGAGAATATCGGCTACGGTCGCCCGGGGGCGAGCAGGGCCGAGATACGCGCCGCGGCGGCGGCCGCGGCGGCCCTGGAGTTCCTCGATGCCCTGCCCGACGGGTTTGCGACGTTTCTGGGCGAGAAGGGCGTGCGGCTGTCCGGTGGGCAGCGCCAGCGTATCGCGATCGCGCGCGCGGTGTTGCGCGATCCCGCGATCCTGCTGCTGGACGAGGCGACGAGCGCGCTGGACTCCGAAAGCGAGCGCTTGGTTCAGGACGCATTGCACCGGCTGATGGCCGGCCGCACTTCGGTGGTGATCGCCCACCGGCTGGCGACCGTGCAGAAGGCCGACCGGATCGTCGTGCTCGAGGCCGGCCGCATTCTCGCCACCGGCACCCACGCCGCGCTGATCGAGGAAGGCGGCCTGTATGCCCGGTTGGCGGCGATGCAATTCGGACGCCCCGACGCACCGGAGGCCGTGCGTATCAGCGCTGTGTGAGCTTGAACTCGATCCGGCGGTTGCGCCGATAGGCTTCCACGGTGTTGCCCCGGTCCAGCGGCTGGAACTGGCCGAACCCCGTCGCCGCCAGCCGGTTGGGCGGCACGCCGAGCTCGATGAGGATCTTCACCACCGAGACTGCGCGCGCCGTCGACAGCTCCCAGTTGGACGGGAAGCTCTGGGTGGAGATCGGCCACCGGTCGGTGTGCCCATCCACGCGCAGCACCCAGTTGATGTCCTCGGGGATGCGCCTGGACAGAGCGATCAGTGTCCGGGCGAGCTGGCCGATCTGCGCGCGCCCCGATTCCTGCAACGTCGCCGTCCCGGAGGGGAACAGGACCTCGGACTGGAAGACGAAGCGGTCGCCGACGATGGTAACGTCCCGGTGATCGCCCAGCGCTTGGCGCAGCCGGCCGAAGAACTCCGAACGGAAGCTGGCGAGCTCCTGGACTTTCCTGGCCAGCGCCGCGTTGAGGCGACTGGACAGGTTGACGATCTGGACATTCTGCCGTTTCACCCTGGCCTCGGAGGCATCGAGCAGGGCGGCGATGTGGGCGAGCTGTCCGCGCAGCGCCGCGATCTGGGCATTGAGCAGCCGCACCTGCTCGCGCGCGCGCTCGGACAGCTTCTGTTCCTGCGCCAGCGCGGTTTCGGCCTCCCCGGCGCGTCCGAGCAGCACGGCAAGCCGCACGTCCTTCTCCTCGATGGTTTTCTGGGAAAGGAGGGTACGCTCCTGCTCCGAGGCGAGCTGGGCGACGAGCTCCTTCGACCGGTCGCGCAGCGTACCCAGCTCCCGCTCGCGCTCCTCCAGGCCCGCCACCTGCGCGGCCACCCTCTCCTCCAGTGAATCGCGCACCGCCCGGAGCGCCTCGACATCGCGCTTAAGACTGGCGATTTGGCGAAGCTGGAGTTCGATCGTCTCTCTGTCCGCGGCGACCGTCTTGCGGGCCTCCTCGAGATCACCAGCCAGGGCAGTCGACTCCTTGCCGGCCTCTTCAAGGGCCAGGGCAAGCGCGTCGCGCTCGATGCGAAGATCGGCAAGCGTCGCCACCTCCCTGGTCTTGTCGCTCAGCATCGCTTGCAGCATGTCCCGTTCGGGCATCAGCTCGGCGAGCTGGCTCGACAGCCGGTCGCGCTCCGCGGTCGTGTTGCCGAGCAGGAAGGACACCCGGGACAGCTCGTCCCTGAGATCGGCGCTCGCGGCCTGCTCGGTCTGCAGCATCTCGGTGAGTCGGCTGACCTGGCGGTTGAGCTGCTCGAGCGCGGCGTCCCGCCCGCTCAGGATGTTGTTCAGGAAATACTGAGCGATCGTGAAGACCATCAGCAGGAAGATGACGATGATCAGCAGCGCCGACAGCGCATCGACGAAGCCCGGCCAAATATCCGGGCTGGCGCGTTGTCTTCGACTGGTAGCGGGCATCCCCGGGGCTCTGCCCTAGCGGCTCGATTTCTCGGCGATCGCGGCCAGGGTTCGCGACAGCACGCGGATCTCGGTGCGCAGCTCCTGAACCATCTCGCTCCGGCCGGTGGCCATCTCTTCGTGCAGCCGGGTCATGTGCACATCGATGTTGCGCACATGGGCGCTGATGCTGCCGTCATCTCGCCCGCCGGGCACCGCGCCATCAGCAAGACGTGCCAGGATCGGCTTGATCTCGACCTGGGTCTCGGCGAGCTTGACCATCAGCCCCTGTTCGGCGCGCATCTGGTCGGTCAGCGTCGACAGCTTCTCCGACAGGACGGTGATAGCGTTGTTAGCCGATATCCGGCTTTCCTCGCCGCGGTCGAGCGTACGCTGGAGGTATTCCAGGCTGTCGGCTGTCTGCTCAAGCAGCGCCTGGACATAGGCCGGCACGGGCTGGCCGATATCGCCGCCGAGCGCGCTGCTGGCGAGCTTGGTCTGCCCAGCCAGCCAATCCTCGAGATCGTTGTAGAACCGGTTCTGCGCCTGACCGGCCTGGAGCTCCAGAAAGCCCAGCACCAACGAGCCGGCGAGGCCGAACAGCGAGGAGCTAAAGGCGGTGCCCATGCCGACCAGCGGCTCGCGCAGGCCGCGCTTGAGGTCGGCGAGCACGGAACTCAACTCGCCGCCGCCGATGGACAGCCCCGAGATCACCGACCCGACCGAGGTGATGGTCTGCAACAGACCCCAGAAGGTTCCCAGGAGGCCGAGAAATATCAACAGCCCGATCACGTAGCGCGACATGTCGCGCTGCTCGTCGAGGCGCGTCGAGATGCCGTCCAGCAGCGAGCGCAAGGCCTGCGCGGACAGGCTGAAGCGATGGTTGCGCTCGCCCAGCATCGCCGCCATCGGCGCCAGCAGGCGCGGGGCGGCCTGGACCGAAATCCCCGGCCGCCCGGTGCGGAAGTTCTCGATCCATTTCACCTCACGGCCCAACATGAGGACTTGGCGAAACGCATAGCCGATCCCCATCGCGAGCACGCCGATGATCAGGCCGTTAAGGGCCGGGTTGGCGAAGAACGCACGGGTGAGCTCGTCATACAGAAGGGCGACGATCACCCGCACCGCGATGACGCACGGCAGCATGAGGGTCAGATAG
>CAYFYS010000061.1:0-8643 GCA_964347365.1 uncultured Rhodospirillaceae bacterium
GCGATCAGCGCCGCATCGAGCCCGGCTTGATCTGCGACCGCGCGGCCGTGCAGCGCATCGGCGATCGGGCCGTCGAGATTGGCGAGCGCGATCCGTACATCGTGCCCGCCATGGGCCGCGCCGCCGTCACGGAGATCGACCGCCTCGCCCGCGCCGCGTGAGGCGCCGGCCGGTGCGATCGCGCGGCCAAGTGCACCACAAGCCGTTTCGATCTCGGCCTCGACCGTGGGACGTCCGCGCGAATCCCACACGCGGCGCCCGCGCACGCGTCGGATGGGTGTCGCGCTCACCGCGCGGCGGCCTCGCGCCAAGCGGCCGCCAGTGACCGGAGCCCTTCGGGGGGATGGCGCAGCGTCTCGAAGGCGAACGTCTGGACCGTCGCCTTCTCGGCCGCACCGTTCAGGTATTCGACCGGCGACTTGCCGTCGATACGCGCAAGAAGGAGCCCGGGAAGAAGATGGCTCGCCCGGGCTTCCAGCGCATCGGACGCCTCCCATGTCACCGCGTCCAGATACGCCCCGGCCAGCGCGGCGAACGCCTCGAGATAGGCAGCGCGACAGGCGGGCCGCCACAGGCATTTGAGCAGCAGATGATTCAGGCAGAACGCGAGGTCGAACGCGGGATCGCCGTACCACGCGCACTCGGCGTCGAGGAACACCGGCCCGTCCGGCCCCGCGAGGATGTTCTTCGGGCTGACGTCGCCGTGGACCAGCGCGGCGTGGATGGACGCGGTACGCCGGGCGAGAGCCCGCAACGGATGCGCCACCGTGGGATGGGCTGCCGCCGCAGTGAGCAGATACGGCTCCAGGCGGAGTGCGTGGAACAGCGCGTCGGTCGGAAACGCCCGGGCGGTGCAGGCGTCTCCCGCACTCGCCGCGTGCAGGCGGGCCAGCGTGGTGCCGACGGCGGCGGCGAAGAAGCAGCACACCCGGCCGTCGCGCAGCAGGTCCTTCCACACCGGATGGGTCGCCGGGTCGAGATAGTCCATGACGATCAGCCCTGCGGCGCGGTCCTCATGGATCAGCGTGGGCACGCTGGCCGGCGCCGTGCAGCCGGTACGGCGGATCCATTCGGCCTCGTAATGATTGCGCGCAACCGGCACGCACCACTGCGCTGCGACCTTCAGCCGCGGGAGCGCGCGTTTGACGCAGAGCATGCGCCCGCCGGCCTCGAGGCGCCAGATGTCCGAGGATACCCCGCCGCCGAGCGGCACCAGCCGCGCCGCTTCGGCCGCGCCGATCAGCCCGCCGGCGCGAAGCGCATCCAGTACCGCGCCGCCATCGTCCGACCGGGCTTCCATTAGGCCGCCAGTCGGTCGAACCCCATAGTTTCGCGGTCGTACTGCCAGACGCCGCGTATGGCGACCTCTGTGACGACGTGGTTCCGGTTGGCGTGTTCCCCGGCCTCCCAGTATATGTCCAATCCGGTCCGGCGCGAGGAGCCCATGGCCCGATGTCTCCCAGGGTGCGACGAGTCGAGATGGTGACCGGTTATCGGCCCGCAGGCAAGCAGCGCAGGGTATAATCGGTGCCGCACACGACCGGGCGGGGCGACATGGCCGAGGGCGAGACCGCGATCCTGATCCGCGGCGGGCGGGTTTACGACCATGACGGCGACACCGACCTGCCGCCGGTGGCCGACGTGCTGGTGCGCGGCGCACACATCGCCGCTATCGGTCCGGATCTGGACGCAGCGCACGCGCAGGTAATCGATGCCGCGGGCAAGCTGGTGATGCCGGGGTTCGTCAACGCGCACTACCATTCCCACGACGTGCTGATGAAGGGCTGCTTCGAGACCATCCCGCTGGAGCACTGGGTGCTGCGCGCGTTGCCGCCCAGCTACCCGCTGCGCTCGACCGAAGAGGTGCGCGTGCGCACGCTCCTGGGTGCGGCCGAATGCCTGCGTTCGGGCATGACCACTGTCCAGGACATGCTGACCCTGCTGCCGTTCGAGCCCGCCCATGTCGAGACGGTGATCGCGGCCTATGACGAGATCGGCATCCGCTGCACCCTGTCGCTGCAGATCGGCGACATCCCCGGCATCGAGCGCGTGCCGTTCTGGAAGGAGGTGGTGCCCGGCCGGTTCCACCGCCATCTCGGCGCCTCCGCCGAGCCGACCGCCGAGGACCCGCTGATCCGGGTGCGCGAGGCCTATCGCGTCCACCGCGACGCCG
Organism: uncultured Rhodospirillaceae bacterium; assembly: GCA_964347365.1. Taxonomy (GTDB): domain Bacteria; phylum Pseudomonadota; class Alphaproteobacteria; order MPNO01; family MPNO01; genus CAYFYS01. Next base: position 2,174 of record CAYFYS010000061.1, read on the forward strand.
CGCCCCGGCTGCACTGGGCGCTGGGTCCGACGAGTCCGGAGTTCTGTACGCCTGCGCTGCTGGAGGGCCTGGCCGGGCTGGCGGCCGAGCACGACCTGCCGGTGATAACCCACATCTACGAATCCCGCGGCATGGCGCTCGCCGGGCGGATGTTCATGCCCGAACATGACGGCAGCCAGATCAAGTACCTGCGATCGACCGGGCTTCTGGGCGCCAATCTCGGCCTCGCCCACAGCGTGTGGATGCGCCCGGACGAGATCGCGCTGATCGCCGAGACCGGCGCGACGGTGATCCTGAACCCGGTCGGCAACCTCAAGACCCGCAGCGGCGTGCCGCCGATCCGCGCCTATCTCGATGCCGGCGTGCCTGTTGCCATCGGCTGCGACAACTGCTCGTGCGGCGATTCCCAGAATATGTTCCAGGCGATGAAGTCCTTCGCCGGGCTCGCCGCGGTCACCGACCCCGAGCCCGGCCCGCCGAGCGCGGCCCGGACGTTGTCCTGCGCGACCCGCGGCGGTGCGCACGCGCTCGGGCTGGGCGGTCAGGTGGGTGCGCTCGCGCCGGGCATGAAGGCCGATATCGCGATCCTGAACCTCGCGCTGCCGCAATACGTGCCCCTCAACTCGGTGGCGCGCCAGACCGTCTTCGCCGAGAGTGGCGAGAGCGTAGACACTGTGCTCGTCGATGGTCGTATCGTGCTGCGGGACCGCAGGCTCACTTGCATCGACGAGGAGGCGCTTTACCACGAGGTCGAGGCGGTCATGCCGCGCCTGCGTACCGACATGGCGGTGGTCGCGGCGCGGAATGCGGCCATGCACGGGCCCCTGCTCGAGGCGTGGCGCAGGACTTGGCAGTCCGATGTCGGGCTGAACCGGTTCGTCGGCAACCGCGCGATCTGACGCCGACCAGGGGAGGGGGATCGTGAAGGCCGCGGTGATCGAGCGCCAGGGCGGGGTCGAGAACATCGTCTATCGCGACTGGGCCGACCCCGAGCCCGGCCCGGGCGCGGTCCGCATCGCGGTGCGCGCCTGCGGGCTCAACCACCTGGACATCTTCGTGCGGCGCGGCATGCCGGGCTTCCCGGTGCCGATGCCGTTCATCTCCGGCGGCGACATCGCCGGGGTGATCGACGCGCTGGGCGAGGGCGTGACCGGCTGGCGGCTTGGCGATCGGGTGACGGCAAACCCGCAGACCGCGGAAGGCATGATCGGCGAGGAGCTGATCGGCGGGCTGGCCGAGCGCGTGGTCGTCCCGGCCGCCAACCTGGTGCGCCTGCCCGATTCCATGTCCTTCCAGACCGCAGCGGCGATACCGATCAACTATGGCACCGCCAACCGGATGCTGTTCACCCGTGGCCGGCTTGCCGCCGGCGAGATCATGCTGGTGTTGGGCGCAAGCGGCGGTGTGGGCATCGCCTGTGTCCAGTTCGGCAAGATGATCGGCGCCACGGTGATCGCCGCCGCTGGCTCGGCCGCGAAGTGCGACCGGCTGGCCGCGCTCGGCGCCGATCACGTGATCGACTATTCCCGGGAGGATTTTTCTCGCGCGGCCTGGCTGGCCACCGGCAGGAACGGCTGCGAGGTGGTGGTGAACTTCACCGGCGGCGCGACCTGGGCCCAGTGCCTGCGCGCGGCCCGGCGCGGTGGCCGGGTGCTGACCTGCGGGGCGACTTCCGGCCACGACCCGCAGACCGACCTGCGCTACATCTGGGTGCGCGAACTCGACGTGCTGGGCTCCAACAGCTATTCCCAGGACGATGTCGCGCGCGCCGTCGCGCTTGCCGGCGACGGCCGGATCGCACCGGTGGTCAGCCACACCTTCGCGCTGCCGGAAACCGGCGCAGCGCAGCGGCTGATGGAGGATCGCGGCTTCTTCGGCAAGATCGTGATCGTGCCGTAGCCCCGGCGCCGCCGCCTACTCCGCCGCGGCCCGTCCCTGGGCGAAATGCGGCATCACCGCCTCGCCGAACAGGCGCATCGAACACGCGGCGTCCTCGTAAGATATTGTATTGAAGTTCACCTGCAGCGAGGCGTCGTCGATGCCGCCGACCGCTGCGTCGTAGGCCCGGATCCTGTCGATCAGCGCCTCGGGCGTGCCGACCCAGGCTGCGCCCTTGTCGACCTGGGATTCGAAGGTCTCCTTGGCGAGCGCCTCGATCATCTTGTCGTAGCCCTTGTAGTCGGCCGAGGTCGTCCCGCTGGTCCAGTCCGAGGCCGCGTCGACCAGGCTGCCGAGATAGCGGTTGAGCGGCGCGCGGGCGATCCTGACCGCCTCGTCGTGGTCTTCGTGGCACAACATGTGGAAGGCCAGCATCACCCGGCCCGTGCCGGGGTGGCCGGCCGCGCACCAGGCCTCGCGGTAGGTCTCGCACAGCTCGCGCATCGCACCGCCGGCGATCGGGATCGCCATGATCCAGTTGCCCTGCCGGCCCGCCTTCTCGAAGGATTGCGGCGTGGTGAAGGCCGCCGTCCAGAACTGCGGGCGCGGCTTCTGGGTCGGGCGCGGCAGCGAGGTCACGTTGGCGAAGCGGTGATAAACCCCCTCCATGGTGAGGTTCTCTTCCTCCAGCAATCGGGCGACCTGGGTCACCCCCTCATCGAACCGGGCTACCGATTCGTCGAGCGAGACGCCGAATCGGTCGTACTCGTGCGGCAGGAAGGCGCGCGCGAAGCCGATTTCCAGCCGGCCGCCGGAGATCGCATCCAGCATCGCAAGCTCGCCGGCGAGCTTGAGCGGGTTGTTGAACACCGGCAGCACCGCCCCGGTCACCAGCCGCGCCTTGGCGGTGCGTTGCGAAGCCGCGCTCAGGAAGACCGCCGGGTTCGGGCTGTAGCCGCCATAGCGGTGGAAATAGTGCTCCACGGTGCGCACATGGGTATAGCCGTAGTCGTCGCACAACGCGCACAGGCGCAGGGATTCCTCGAAATAGTCCTTCGCCGACTTCTCCTGCGGCCCCACGTCGGGGAAAAACTGTATCCCGAACTCCATCGTCCGATCTCCGCGTGTTGGGTTGACAGCCAGTATAACGCGGAATTTAATCCGTGTACAGAACATCTTTGGAGCGCGCATGGACGACCGATGTCCCGCCCCCGACCTGCCGGCGGCGCCGGACGTCGACGGCTACGACCTGAGTGGCGCGCCGGGCCACCTCATCCGGCGCTGCCAGCAGCGCGCGGTCGATCTGTTCGTCGCCGAGGTCGGTGAATCGGGCCCGACGCCGCGCCAGTTCGCGATCCTGTTGAGCGTCCGCCAGAACCCTGGCGTCAACCAGACCGATCTGGTGCGTCTGACCGGGATCGATCGTTCGACGCTGACCGAGATTCTGCGCCGGATGGCCGCGCGCGACTGGCTGCGGCGGGCGCGCCGACCCGCCGACCGGCGCGCCAACGCGCTGTGGCTGACGCCGGCGGGGGAGGCGGTGCTCGGGCGTGTCTTCGCCGCCGTCGAGCGCGCCCAGGCGCGCATCCTCGCCCCGCTTGCCCCGGCCGATCGGGCAACCGCGCTGCGCGTTCTGGAACGTCTCGCCGGCCTGGCCGGAGCACCCCAGAAAGCGAGCCGGACCGACCGCGGGTCGGTGCCGCGCCCGGGATAGCCCGCCGGGCCGCGACGGGCTCGCCGTGGCAGGCGCGGCCCGATACGATGGCCACCCAGGGCGACAACGGGGGATGGGTGCGATGGGCAAGGGTCGAATCGGCAAGCCGGTCCGGCGCGAGGAGGACTTCCGGCTGTTGCGCGGCCGCGGGCGGTATGCCGATGACGTGAACGCCCCGGGTCAGGCGCGTGCCCACGTGCTGCGTTCGCCGCACGCCCATGCCGACATTCGCGGCATTGACGTCGCGGCAGCGCGGCGCGCAGCGGGCGTGCTCGCGGTGCTGACCGGCGCCGATCTCGCCGCGCGCGGGCTGGGCGCGCTGACGCCGGCCATTCTCGGCAGGCGCAGCGACGGCAGGCCGGGCTATGCCTGTCCGCAGCCTCTGCTGGCCCTGGACCGGGTGCGGTTCGCCGGCCAGCCGGTCGCCTTCATCGTCGCTGAGACGGTGGAGGCGGCCCGGGACGCGGCCGAGCGCATCGCCGTCGATTACGCCCCGCTGCCGGCGGTCATCGGCGCCGACGACGCCCTGGCGCCCGCCGCGCCGGCGATCTGGGAAGACAATCCGGGCAACGAGGCCTACACCTACGAGATCGGCGATGCGGCCGCTACCGCGGCCGCGATCGCCGGTGCTGCCCATGTCATCCGCCACCGGGTGTGCGTCAACCGGGTGACCGCCAACGCGCTGGAGACCCGCGGTTGCATCGGTGTCTATGACCCGCATGAGGAGCGCTACACCCTGCGCGCCTCGGTGCAGTCGGTGCACGGCATTCGGGCCACGATCGCCGGCCAGATCTTCGGCATCCCACAGCACGCCCTGCGGGTGATCTGCGACAATATGGGCGGCGGGTTCGGCACCAAGGGCGGCTGCTATCCCGAGTACAGCTTGGCGCTGTGGGCGTCCGAGGTTGTTGGCCGGCCGGTCAAGTGGATCGCCGAGCGGTCCGAGAGCCTCCTGACGGACGAGCACGCGCGCGGCGGGCTGGTCGATGCCGAGCTCGCGCTCGACGAGAACCACCGCTTCGTCGCCCTTCGCACCCACACCAAAGTGCCGATCGGGGCGTATTTCACCACCGATCGCAGCATCCGCTCGGCGACCACCGGGCTCGGCGGGCTCGCCGGCGTCTACGGCTTCCAGGCGATCCACGCACGGGTAACCGGCGCGCTGACGAACATGATGACCAACGCCCAATATCGTGGCGGCGCCAAGCCGGAACCGGCCTATGTCACCGAAGTGATGGTCGATGAGGCTGCGCGCCGTCTGGGGGTCGATGCCGCGGCGCTGCGCCGGATCAACACGTTGGCCGCCGATGCCCTGCCTTACCGCACCAGCCTCGGCGACATCTACGATTGCGGCGACTTCCCGGGGAACTTCGAGCAGTGCTTGGCGGCTGCCGACCACGGCGGGGCGCCCGCCCGCCGGCGCGCGGCGCTCGCGCGCAGCAAGCTCTTGGGAATCGGCACGTCGAATACGATCACCGCCGTGGCCAGCTCGAATTTCGAGCATGCCGAAATCCGATTCGATACCGCCGGAGGGATCACGCTGTTGTGCGGGGCGATGGATCACGGCCAGGGCCACGGCACGACGTTCAAGCAGGTGCTGGCCGACCGACTGGGTATCGATGCGGCCGGCATCCGCTACAAATACGGCGACACCGATGCGGTGACGACCGGGGTGGGCACGTTCAACGCGCGCTGCGCGGTCTTCGCCGGTTCGGCGGTCGCCGTCGCCGCAGACAAGATCATCGCCAAGGGCAAGCAGATCGCCGCCCACCTGCTGGAGGCGGCCGAGGACGACATCGCCTTTGCGGACGGCCGTTTCGCCGTCGCCGGCACCGACCGTTCGATCGCCCTGGCTGATGTCGCCGCGGCGGCGTTTCAGAAGCCGAAACTGCCGCCGGACGTCGAGCCGGGATTCTACGAGCACGGCGAGTTCGGCATGGGGCAGGGCGATGCGCCGACCTATCCCAACGGCTGCCATCTGGCCGAGGTGGAAATCGACCTCGATACCGGAAGGGTTGCACTGGTACGCTACTGCGCGGTCGATGATGCGGGCAACATTCTGAACCCCGTCCTGTTCGACGGCCAGGTCCATGGCGGCATCGTCCAGGGGGCGGGCCAGGCGCTGATGGAGGATCTCCATTATGATCCGGCCAGCGGACAGCTGCTCACCGGCTCGTTCATGGACTATGCCATGCCGCGCGCGGAGGATTTCTGCACCTTCGAGATCGCGGCCAATGTCGTGCCCACCGATCGCAACCCGCTGGGCGTCAAGGGTGTGGGCGAGGCCGGGACGGTGGGCGCCCTGCCTGCGGTGATGAACGCGGTCAACGATGCGCTCCACCGCTTCGGCGCACCGACCATCGAGATGCCGGCCACGCCCGAAAGGGTCTGGCGGGCGCTCCGTGCCGCCGCTGGGAGCCGCGCAGCGGTCGACGGCGCGCCGGACGCTTACACCGCCCGGCCCATCGGCTAGAATGCCGGGCGACCGCGCCCAGGGAGACCGCGATGCTCGTCGAACAGATCTGGACTGAAAACGCCTACCGCAACTTCAACTACCTCATCGCCTGTCCGGAGACGGGCGAGGCGCTGGCGATCGACCCGCTGGAATACGGCAAGGTCCTGGCGGCGGCCAGGAACAGGGGCTGGCAGGTCACCCAGGTTCTGAACACCCACCATCACCACGACCATATCGGCGGCAACCAGGGGATGGTGGCGGCGACCGGCGCCAGGGTTCTCGCCCATCGCAACGCCAAGGACCAGATCCCGGACATGGATGTCGGGCTCGATGCCGGCGCCGTGGTGAAGGTCGGCAGGACCGTCGAGCTCGAGGCGATGGACACCCCGGGCCACACGATGAGCCATATCTGTCTACGCGCAC
>CAYFYS010000062.1:0-8513 GCA_964347365.1 uncultured Rhodospirillaceae bacterium
TCGCCGCCACCCCGCGCTTAGAGCTGCGGGATCGTGAATGCGTGCGCCGGGCTCGGGCCGCATCGCCCGGCGGGCTTCGTGCCGGCCCGAGACGGATCACGAAGCCGGCTGTGCGCCCGGCGCCTTGAGCGGCATGCGCAGAAGCTCCGTGAGGCTCCGCACCGAGGGAAGCTCTTCAAGCACGCCGAGTGCGGCGATCACCGCCTCGGCGCGCTCCGTCCCGAGGCGGGGGCCGGCATAGATGCGGAACTTCTCCTCGATCTGGCCGCGTGAGAGCGGGTTCTCCGGGCTTCCCAGCGGATATTCGCACCGTCCGGCAAGGGTGCGCCCGTCGGTGGTGGCAAGGGTGACCGCGGCCTGGCCGCCGGCAAGCGCGGGGTCATGGACGATCGAGACCTTCCCGGCAGCGAAGCGCCGCAGCGCCGGGTCGGCGTAGCAGGCCGGCTCGAACTGCTCGAGGGTGAGCCGCCGGTCGCGCAGATAGGCCGCGGCCACGTAATGGGCCGACAGCAGCGCCTCGAACTTCCCCCCATAGGTCGCGAACCCGCCATGCATCTCCAACGCGGTACGCTCGACGGCAATGCGGACATGCGCGATATCCTGGAACGCGACCGGCTCCAGAACGGCAAGCGCGGTCAGGACGCCCTGCAGGGCGGTCGCCGCCGGCCAGAGCCGCAGCGCGATGCGTGTAAGCTCCCATCGCGTGCCCAGCCCGGCGCGCACGGAATGCGGCTTGCCGCCCTCGGCATAGGTGTTGTAGAGCCCGCCGTCCGACGCCGTCAGGAACTCCTCCGTGGCAACGAATCCCTGTTCCGCCAGGAGTGCCGCCATCAGCCCGGACAGGGCCGCGCGGCACTGATGGAACTTCACCGTCGGCGTCCCCCAGGCTGCGAACGTCCCGGCGGACTGGCTGCCGGCCAGCCCGAACGCGCGCGCCATGGCGGGGCCGTCGAGGCCACGCAGGTTGCCCACCGCCGCGGCACCGCCGAAGGGCCCGATCACGCCCGGGCCATGCCAGCCCTTGCTGCGGAAGACGGGATAATCGATGCCGATGCCAACGCGGGTCGCCACCTCGCATCCGGCCGCGATCGCGCTCAGGAGCGCGCGGCCCGACGCGCCATCACCCTCGGCGACGGCCAGAGCCGGCGGGACGACCTCCGGGGTGATGTGGCTCAGCGTTTCGCGGTGGACATCGCACATCGTCACGGCGGTGATCAGATAGCCGTTCTGCAGCACCGCGCCGGCACGCGACAGCGCATCGCCGCCGATCACGCACGCCTCGCGCGACTCACCGAGGGCGGCGGCCAGCGCCACGACCTGGCCGGTCTCCTCGCCCCGGTGGCCGGCCAACGCGCAGGCCAGCGCATCAAGCAGCAATGTCTTGCACGCCTCGCGCACGGCCACCGGGATCGCCTCGTAATCGAGCGATGCGGCAAAGTGCGCCAGCATCCTGGTGGGTCCTTCGTCCACCCCGTGGTCCCCCCTGTCCTTCGTCCAGAGTAGCAGCACGGCCGGCTTCTCCCTATGCTGGCCGATCGCGCTGGCGCGGAGCGGTCGGGATGTTGCTGAGCGGTCAGGAGTACCTGGAAAGCCTGCGCGACGGCCGGTGCGTCTATGTCGGGCGCGAGCGGGTCGAGGACGTTACCGCACATCCGGCGTTCCACAACGCCGCACGGTCCTTCGCTGCGATCTACGACAGGAAATGCGCGCCCTATCAGCGCGCCTTGATGGTGTGCGAGGAGGACGGCGATGCGTATTCGGCCTATTGGCTGATGGCGCGCTGCCGCGCGGACCTTGAGCGCCGCTACGAGATCCATCGCCGAATCGCCTCCTGGTCCTACGGGTTGCTCGGCCGCTCGCCCGACAACTTCCCGAGCTATTTGAGCGGGCTTGCCACAAGGCCGGACCTGTTCGAGAGCCTGCGGCCGGGTAGCGGTACCAACCTGACCGCCTATTACAGGAAGGCGCGGCGGGAGGATCTGTTCCTCGCCCACACGGTCACCAATCCGCAGGCCACCCGGCGGCCGCAGGCGTTCGTCGAGGCCGGACGGCCGACACCGACGCTTCGGGTGATCGCGGAGGACGATGCGGGGGTGAGGCTCAACGGGCTGAAGATGATCGGCACCTCGGCGGTATTCTGTCACGCCACCTGGGTCGGCAACCTGCAGCCCGTCGCGGCGGGCCAGGAGAAGGAGGCCATCACCTGCGCGGTGCCGCTGGGAACACCGGGCGTATCGATCTGGGCGCGCAAGCCCTACGAGAAGTTCGCCACCAGCGAATTCGACATGCCGCTGTCGTGGCGGTTCGACGAAACCGATGCGGCCGTGCTGTTCGAGGACGTCCACGTGCCGTGGGAGAACGTCTTCCTGCACGACGACGTCGAGATGACCCGGGCGATCTATACGCTGACGCCCGGGCATTCGCTTGCCAACCACCAGGCCAATATCCGCTACCTGGAGAAGCTCAAGCTGATCGTCGCGGTCGCCCATCGCATCGCGCGCATGAACAATGCCGCCGACATCCCTGCGGTCCAGGGCCTGATGGGCGAGCTCGCCGCCAAGCTCGCCACGCTCGAAGGGCTGATCAGAGGCCAGATTCTGGACTGCGAGGAGATGGTCCCGGGCTCCGGCTACGTGACCGTCAACCGACGCTACATGTACGCCGCGCTTCATTGGTGTACCACCAACCATGCGATCATCTGCGATCAGGTGCGCGAGCTGATGGGCGGCGGGCCGTTCCAGATGCCCGCCGATTCCTCCGTGTTGACCGATCCGGTGCTGGCCGAGAAGTTCGAGACCTACTGGTCGGCCCCGGACCAGACCGCGAAGGAGCGCATGAAGCTGCTGCGCCTCGCCTGGGACCTGTTGGGCTCGGAGTTTGCCGGCCGGCATTCCCAGTACGAGAAATTCTATGCCGGCCCCGGCTTCGTGATGAACCTCTACAGCTTGCTTGCCTGCGACTGGACGGGGCTCGACGATATTCTGAACGGGCTGTTGAACAGCTACGACCTGGAGCCGGCATGAGCATCGATCCCCTTGATGAGCGTGTCCCGTTCCTGTCCGGGCGGGGCCGCTATATCGACGACGTCGCGCCGGCTGGTTGTCTTCACGTCGCCTTCCTGCGCAGTCCGTTCGCGGCCGCCGAAATCGTCGAGATCGACACCGCGGCGGCCGAAACCGCCCAGGGTGTGGTCGCGGTCCTCACCGGGCGGGAGCTTGCCCGAAACGTCGCGCCGATTGCCGCGCGCATGGACGAGGCCGACTGGTACAGCTATCGCCGAACCGATTGGCCGGCGATCGCCGTCGATCGGGTCCGGTTCGCCGGAGAGCTCGTCGCCGCAGTCGTGGCGACCGATCCCTATCGGGCCGAAGACGCCTGCACGTTGATCGAGGCCCGCTACGAACCCGCAGACGCGGTGGCCGATGTCGAAGCGGCGCTGGCGCCCGGCGCGACGCGGCTGCATTCGGGAATCGAAGACAACACCATGTTCCGCAGCCGGGTGATCACCGACCCGGAATCCGATCCGATCGCGACCGCTCCGGTGCGCGTCGCAGGCCGGTTCCGACATCCGCGCGTTGCGGCATCCCCGATCGAATGTGGCGGGTGCGTCGCCGTCCACGATGCGCGCCTGAACCAGACGGACGTTTATTCGCCGAGCCAGGCGCCGCACATGCTACGCGACGGGCTGGCGCGCTTCCTCGACATCGCGGAATCGCGGATCCGTGTGATCCCGGTCGATATCGGCGGCGGGTTCGGCGTCAAGATGCCGCTTTACCCCGAAGAGATCGTGACGGTCTTCGCGGCCCGGCGGCTGGGACGGCCGGTCAAGTGGGCACAGGACCGGATCGAGCACCTGCTGACCGCCTATCATGCCCGCGATGCGGTGATCGAGGCCGAGCTCGGCGCCACGCGGGACGGCCGCATCCTGGGCCTGCGCGCGCAGGTGTGGTGCGATTCCGGAGCCTATTCTCCCTATCCTCTGGGATGCTCGTTAGAGCCGCACACCGCCGTCGTCGGCCTGCCCGGCCCCTATGTCGTGCCGTGGTACGACTATGCCGGGCATGCGGTTGCGACCAACAAATGCCCGACCGGTCCCTATCGCGGGGTCGGCTTCGCGCTGGCCCCGCTGGTGACGGAGGGGCTGATGGACGGGCTTGCGCGGCGCACGGGCATCGACCGCGCCGAGATTCGCCGGCGCAACATGGTCCAGCCTAGTGCCCATCCCTTCCGCAGCGCCTCGGGGGCGGTTCTGGACAGCGGTGATTATCCGGCGCTCCTGGACAAGGCCCTGGATGCGGCCGGCTATGCGAGCCTCGTTGCGGACCAGCGTACGGGCTCGCGGCCCGGGCGCCGCCGCGGCGTCGGCCTGTCGTGCTTCATCGAGCCGACAGGGATGGGATGCGCCGTTTTCCGCAGCCGTGGCATGTCCGAGATCCCGGCCTATGACGCTGCGCAGATTCGCATCGCCCGGTCCGGCGATGTCGAGGCCTATGTCTCGGTACCGGCGATGGGCCAGCTTCCGTTCAACGCCATGCGGGCCATCCTCGCCCGGAAACTCGGCATCGCCCCGCAGGCTGTTGCCGTGCGGTGCGCAGACACCTCGGCCATGCCGCACGGCTCGGGGGCGTTCGCCAGCCGGGGTCTGGTCTCCGGCGGCGGCGCTCTGCAGCGCGCGGCCGACAAGGTGATCGCGCGGATGATCCAGCTTGCCGCCATCCGTTTCGACGTCGATCCGGGCGAGGTCACCTATGCCGAAGGGCGCTTCGGCACAGGCGGCAACCAGTTCGCGACCTTTGCCGAGATTGCCGCCTTTGCGCACGCGCCCGCCGCTGGACTGCCCGAAGGCTTCGAGCACGGCCTGACGGTAACGGCGAGTTTCACCACGCCGGGCGCAGCGGTCTCTTCAGCGGTACATGTAGCGGTCGTGGAGGTCGACACCCAGACCGGCGAGGTCGCGGTGATCGGCTATACCGTCGCCGAGGACTGCGGACGTATCGCCAACCCCGAGGTGGTCGAGGCGCAGATCAAGGGCGCCGTGATCCAGGGGATCGGCACGGCCCTCCTGGAGGAGATCCGTTACGACCATGGGCAGCTCCAGACCGGTTCGTTCGCCGACTACCTGATCCCCGCCGCCTGCGAGGGGCCCGATTTGCGGATCGTCCATCAGCAGACACCGTCGCCGCTGACCGAGGGCGGCTACAAGGGCATGGGCGAGAGCGGCACGATCGGCGCACCGGCGGCGGTGGCGAGCGCGATCATCGATGCGCTGGAGTGCGATGTCGTCGGCGTCGAGCTGCCGATCACGCCCCAGCGCGTGCTCGATCTCCTGTCGCGATGATGCGGCGCTTCGGTCCGCCGTCTCGGACGAGAGCCGCCCCGGCCAGGACGGCGAGCGCGCCCTCGTGGTCGCGCGCCCACAGCACGACCTTCTCGCCCTGCGGCGCACCGTGGACGGTGTAGGCGCCCCGGTCGAAGATCCGACGGATCGATCGGTAAGAGAACGATGCCAGGCTGTGGTCCGGCCGCTTGGCGCGCAGCATCTCCATCATCTGGGAGGAGACCAGCGTGATCGGCACCGAAAGGCCCGGCATGCCTTCGGCCTCGGTTGCGTAATCGCGGTCGTAATGCACGCGGTGGGCGTTGAACCGCACGGCCGACAGACGGAACAGCGTCACCGGGTCCGGCACGATCCGCCGGCTCCAGACGGAGGTTCCGGGCACTGGCGGCACTTGAGCCCGCGCACCCGGCCCGGCGCCGTCGTCCTCAACGGAAATCTCGGTGAGCTCCGAAATCCTTTGCAGCCGGTCGCCGATGCGAATCGGCGCATGGAACGCCGCGTGCGCCGATTCCAGCCGTCGCCGCGGCAGCGGGACCGGCGGCATCAGCCCTCGCGGGGCTGCCCGTCGGTGCGCAGCCTGGCGGTGGGGGTCAGCGGCGGAAAGAAGATCCCGTGCCAGCCCTGCGGCAGCGCATCGCCGGGACCGGGGGCCGGGTGGGCGACCCCTAGCGTTGCCGCAAGCCTGCCCTCCTGGGCGGCCGTCGCGACGTCGTGCGCAACCGCGCTGCGCCCGACATGGCGCTTGAGATCCTGGAGAGCGTCAGGCATCGGGGTCCCCCGCCCGTCCGGGTCAGTCAGGCCGCGCCTTGTCGGCGTTGGGAAAGAAGAGCTGCGCGCCAGCCACCCGGTAGGCCGCGATCGCGGCCTGGCCGTCCGGCCCGGTGAGCCAGTCGATCAGCGCATCTGCCGCGCGCGCCCTGACATGGGGGTGGCGCGCCCGCGCGACCGCAATGACGCTGTACTGGTTGAACAGCGCGGGCGCGTCGGACAGCAGGATCGCCAGGCCCGGCCGGTTGGCGAAGGCGATCCAGCTCGCCTCGTCCGTCAAGGCGTAGGCGCCCATGGCCGCGGCCATGTTGAGGGTCGTGCCCATCCCTGCGCCGACCGCACGGTACCAGGCGCCGGACGCCTTGGCGGGATCGGTTCCCGCCCCGCGCCACAGGCGCTGTTCCATCTTGTGGGTGCCGCTGTCGTCACCGCGCGAGACGAACGGCCACCGCGTGCGCGCGATCGCCGCGAACGCCGTGGCCGCATCGCCGGCCTGCCGCACGCCCGCCGGATCGGCTTTCGGCCCGATGAGGACGAAATGGTTGTACATCACCGGCCGGCGGACGCGGCCGAATCCGGCCGCGACGAAAGCGCGTTCGGCCCGCGGATCATGGACCAGCAAGACATCGGCGTCGCCCCGCCGGGCAAGCCGGATCGCCTGACCGGTGCCCACTGCGATCACGCGCACATCAAGCGACAGCGCCGCCCTGATCTTCGGCAGCAACCAGTCATAGAGACCGGAATTGCGCACCGAGGTCGTCGAGGCGAGTGTGAGAACGTCGATTTCGGCCCGCGCCTGCGGCGCGGCGAGGGCCAGCACCAGCATCAGCGCTAGCATCGACGGGATTCGGGCCGGGCCTACCAAAACAGCTCGCCGGCAAGAAAGGCCCGCGCCGCCTCGCTGCGCGGCCTGGCGAAGAAGGACGCCGCCGGGCCGTGCTCCAGCATGCGACCGCGATGCATGAACAGCACCTCGTCGGCCATTCGTCGCGCCTGGCCCAGGTCGTGGGTCGTCATGACGATTTTGGTCCCCGACCGGTGGATGCCATCGATCAGCGCCTCGATGCTGAGCGTAACCGACGGATCCAGGCTCGCCGTCGGCTCGTCGAGGAACAGCACTTCGGGCTTCATCGCCCAGGCGCGGGCAAGCGCCAGACGCTGTTGTTCGCCGAAGGACAGCACGCGCGCCGGCTGACCGGCGTGGCGCCGCAGACGTGTCCGGGCCAATGCCTCGCGCGCCAGCATGCGGCGCCTGGCGCGGCCGATGCCGCGAAGCTTGAGCGCATACTCGACATTGGCCGCCACCGTCCGGCGCAGCATCACCGGGCGCTGGAAGACCATCGCCTGCCGGTCCCGCGGGTCGGCGCGGTGCGCGTCCGCCCAGGTGATCTCGCCTGCCGTCGGTGCGATCAGCCCGTGGCAGAGCCGCAGCAACAGGCTCTTGCCCGCCCCGTTGGCGCCCAGAACAACGGTGCGCGAGCCCCGCGCGAGCGAGAACGAGACGTCCTTGATCAGCCGGTTGCCGCCGCTGTCGAAGCTCAGGCCGCAAACCGTCAGCGGGAGGATCCCGCCGCTTTCGGGCCCGTTCATGGCGCTGGATCGCATCTTCTTCGTCGCGGCAGTGCCGAGGATGTCTCCCTCAGCGCGACGGCTGCTTCTCCGGCGGCAGGATCTCCACCGTGCAGATGTCCTCGACAAGATGGGTCCGGCCGATATCGGCCAGATGGGCGCGCTTCTCATCGGCGCTCAGACCGGCGCCCACTCCCCGGGTCATCGCCAGCACGAGCGAGCGGTCGGACATGTCCAGCCAGTAGCTGCGCCGCACCAGCCGGCCCTCGCCATCGCGGGCGAACGGGTCATCGGCCTTGGCGCCGAGATCGGGACGATAGAATTCCGCCATTTCGTCACTCCTCGATTCTACGACCACTCCAAAGGCTCCGCGCCGTCCGCCCATCATGCGGCGACATCTTCGCAGCGCGCGCGGCGCTGCAGACCGGCATCGCTCGCAGCGGCGGCCCGGCGTTCCTTCCGACGGGGAGAGCCGGGCCTATGGCGCACCCGAGACCTGGACGGCGTTCATCGGCCGGTTCCGATCACCCTCTCGGAGCAGGCTCAGGCCGGGATGCGCCATTCGGCCAGGCCGCAGCCGATCAGCGCCTCGGGCATCGGGATATAGTCGATCAGATCGAAGCCCTGGCTGCCGGCGGCGGCATGGGCGATCGCCCAGGCACGGACCTCCGCGCCGCCATTGCCCGTGTGCTCGAGCATCTCCGCCAGCCGTGAAGCGATCTCTCCGTCCGAAGCGTTCCTGAACAGATCGATGCAGGCGTGATCGAACGGCTCGTCGATCCAGCCCATGGTGATCTCGCCGATCGAATGGCTCAGCCCGCCGGTGCCCAGCACCACG
>CAYFYS010000063.1:0-8506 GCA_964347365.1 uncultured Rhodospirillaceae bacterium
AGCCCCCCCTTTCACGTGGGCGAAGCTGCCATGCGGGGCTTCAACCCGGTCGCGGTGGTGCTCTCCGGCGGACCCGATTCGGTGACCCGTCGGGACGCCCCGCGCGCACCGGCGTGTGTTTTCGCGCTTCAGGTGCCCGTGCTCGGCATCTGCTACGGACAGCAGGCGATGTGCGCAGCGCTCGGCGGTGCGGTCGAGGCCGGCGACCGGCGCGAGTTCGGCCGCGCCGCGCTGGAAGTCACCGCCCCGTGCCGGCTGTTCGAAGGGGTCTGGGACGTGGGCGACCGTCCCCAGGTGTGGATGAGCCACGGCGACCGCGTGGTCGCGTTGCCCGATGGGTTCGCCCCCGTTGCGGCCAGCGCCGGGGCGCCGTTTGCGGTGATCGCCGACGAGGACAGGCGCTGCTACGGGGTGCAGTTCCATCCCGAAGTCGTCCATACCCCGGACGGGGCTGCGCTGCTCGAAGCCTTCACCCACCGGATCGCGGGATGCGCCGGGGGCTGGACCATGGCGGCTTTTCGCGATGCCGCGATCGCGCGCGTACGCGCGCAGGTGGAATCCGGGCGGGTGGTCTGCGGCCTGTCGGGTGGCGTGGACAGCGCGGTGACCGCAGTGCTGCTGCACGAGGCGCTCGGCGATCGGCTGTTCTGCGTCTTTGTCGACACCGGGCTGATGCGCCAGGGCGAGGCGGCCGAGGTCGTGGACACCTTCCGCGGCCACTACAACATCGCCCTGCGGGTGCGCGAGGCGACCGGGCTGTTCCTCGAAAACCTGGCCGGGGTTTCCGATCCGGAGGAAAAGCGGAAGATCATCGGCGCCACCTTCATCGACGTCTTCGAAGACGAGGCGGCGAAGGCTGGCGGGGCGGATTTCCTGGCCCAGGGCACGCTCTATCCCGACGTCATCGAATCGGTCTCGGTGAGCGGCGGGCCGAGCGCGGTGATCAAATCCCACCACAATGTCGGCGGTCTGCCCGAACGGATGGGATTGGGTCTGGTCGAGCCGTTGCGCGAGCTGTTCAAGGACGAGGTCCGCGCGCTCGGCCGGGCGCTCGGCCTGCCCGACCGGCTGATCGGGCGCCATCCCTTCCCCGGGCCGGGGCTTGCGATCCGTATCCCCGGTGCGGTGACCGCCGACGGGCTGGCGACGCTCCGGCGGGCCGATGCGATCTATATCGAGGAGATCCGCAGCGCCGGTCTTTACGACCGGATCTGGCAGGCTTTCGCGGTCCTGCTGCCGGTCCGCACGGTGGGCGTGATGGGCGACGAACGGAGCTACGAAAGGGTGTGCGCCCTGCGCGCGGTCACCTCCGCCGACGGAATGACCGCGGACAGCTTCGCCTTCGACCACGAATTCCTCGCCCGGGTCGCGACCCGCATCGTCAACGAAGTCCCCGGGATCAACCGGGTCGTCTACGACGTCACCTCCAAGCCGCCGGGCACGATCGAATGGGAGTGAGCGCCCCGCCCGCCCATCGGCCCGCCGGGCGAAGGGATAACGACGCGCCCGGGCATCGTGCTATGCTGGGTGGTCAGACGCCAGCGGAGATCCGAAAATGATCGTTCAGAGCGCACCGGAGGGTGAGCCGCATTTCGTCGTCAGAATGGCGGACCACATGGCGTTCGCCGGCCGCCTTGCGCGCAAGTTCGGCAACGAAGCCTTCGAGCCGGTCGAGCCGCGCGACGTCGTCTTCTATATCGTCGACCATCACGACGCCGGCTGGGCCGATCTCGACGCCGAAGCGCGGATCGATCCGAACACCGGGCTGCCCTACAACCTCGTCCAGACGCCGTTCGAGGAGATCATCAAGACGTCTGCGGCTTCGCCCGCCTTCAACGGCAAGCACCATCCCTATTGCGGCCTGTTGTCGAGCATGCATAGCTGGGGCCTCTATAACGGCCGCTACGGCATGTCCGACCATGTCCTCCTGGACACCATCGCAGCGGCCAATCGCGGCCTCGCCGAGGCGATGCTTGAAGGCGAGCTCGCCCGCCAGTCGCGGCTCAAAGAGGCCCTTGCCGAGGACGAGGAGACCGCGCCCCTTGTCGATGACGCCCAGGTGATGCAGAACTACAAGCAGTTGCAGCTTTTCGATACGATGGCGCTTTACTTCAACTGCAACCACGCGCGGCACCGCACGCAGGCCGTGTTCACCCATGTTCCCAGGAACGCCGGCGAAGATGCCGATATCACCATCACCCCCAGTGCGGACGGCGCTTACGCGCTGGCGCCGTACCCGTTTGCCGAGGACGGGCTGGAATTGTCCTTCGCCGGGCGCTACGTAAACCCGGTCAGCGGGGTCGACCGGATCGATCTGACCGACTTCGCCGAGGAATGGCAAACCGTCCGGCTGGTTTCCGGCTGAGCGCTGCGGAACGATCGAACGCCTGGTCGCCCGGCCGCATCGAGCGCGACCATGTTGGCCAGGGCCGCCGGGGTCGTCGCGGGGCTTGCGGTCTTTGCCGTCTACTTCGCTCTGGTTGGCGCCAGCCCGGTTCTGGAGACCCTGTTCGGTGTCGCCGTGGCGCTGATCGCCGGCGTTCTGGCTTGGCGGCTCGTCGACCGGTATGCGCGCACGAATGACGAAGGGCGACGATGAGCGGGGAGATCGAAGTCCGCAAACGCGAGCATATCCAGACCGTCCTGAACGAGGACGTCGCTGCGAAGGGCGTCACGACCGGCTTCGAGCGGTTCTTCTTCGAGCATTCCGCCCTGCCGGACCTCGACCTCGATGCGGTCGATCTGACGGTGCGGGTGTTCGGCAGGACCCTGCGCGCGCCGCTCTTGATGAGCAGCATGACCGGCGGGACGCCGCGCGCGCGCGACATCAACCGCCACCTCGCCGAGGCCGCCCAGGATCTCGGCATCGCCATGGGTGTCGGCTCCCAGCGGGCGATGATCGAGCGGCCTGATCTCGCTCCGACCTTCGAGATCCGCGGCCTCGCCCCGGATATCCTCCTGTTCGCCAATATCGGCGCGGTCCAGCTCAACGGCGGCTACGGCATCGATCAGGCGCGGCGGGCCGTCGATGCGATCCGGGCCGATGCGCTGTTCCTGCATCTCAACCCGCTGCAGGAGGCCGTCCAGGCCGGCGGCGACCGCAACTGGGCCGGCCTCCTGGGGCGGATCGAACAGCTGGCCGCCGCCCTGGAGGTGCCGCTGATCGGCAAGGAAGTCGGCAACGGCATCAGCGGCGCGCTCGCCGCCAGGCTGATCGAGTGCGGCATGGCCGGCATCGATGTCGCCGGTGCCGGCGGTACGAGCTGGAGCGAAGTCGAGGCCTACCGCCAGCCCGACCCGGAAATCCGTCGGATCGCCCACAGCTTCGCCGACTGGGGGATCCCCACCGCGGCCGCGCTGATCGACGTCGTGGCCGCCGTGCCCACCGCGCCGGTCTTCGCCAGCGGCGGCATCCGCAACGGCGTCGATGCGGCCAAGGCGATCCGGCTGGGCGCCGTGCTGGCCGGGACGGCGGCGTCGGTTCTGGGAGATGCGGTCCAGGGCGTCGAGGCCGTTGCCCGGCGCATGCGCCGGATGGTCGAGGAGCTGCGGATCGCCGCCTTCTGCGCCGGGGCGGGGGATATCGCGGGGCTGGCGGGGACGGTGCTGCGCCGCACCGAGGACTGGCGGCCGGTTCCCGTGGCGCGCTGCGCCCGGCCGCACCCGGCGCCGATGCCGCGCGCGCCCGGACAGCGGTCCGGCGCGTGAGCCTGCCCCCGCCGCCGGTTCGCCAGCCCGGCACGCCCGCCTCCCGACCGCGCGAAGCCGCCACGGTGATCATCTATCGCCGGTCGCGGTCCGGCGTCTTCGAGGTGCTGATGGGCGAGCGCCATGCCGCCCACCGGTTCATGCCCCGGCGCTACGTCTTTCCAGGTGGGCGGATCGATGCCCGGGACAGCCGGGTGAGGATCGCACGCCCGCTCGGCGCCGCCACCGCCGCCCGGCTCCAGCGCAAGCTGAGCCCTGCGCGCGCCCGCGCCGTGGCGGTCGCTGCGGTGCGCGAGACCTTCGAGGAGACCGGGCTGATCATCGGCGGGCCCGATCCCGCACCGGAGCGTAAGCCGCCGCCCGGCTGGGAGGCGTTCTTCGACACCGGCGCGGCGCCGGCGCTGGACAGTCTCCAATACGTCGCCCGCGCCACGACGCCGCCGGTTCGCCCGGTGCGGTTCAACGCCCGGTTTTTCATCGTCGAATCGTGCCATGTCAGCGGCGAAGTCCGTAGCAACGGCGAGCTTCTGGACCTGAACTGGTTTCCCTTGCGGGAAACGGCGGGGCTGGCGCTTGCCGCGATCACCAAACGGGTCTTGCGCCACGTCGAGGAGAGATTCCAGGCCGGCCGCCTCGAGGCCGCGCCCGATGAGCCGACGGTCTACTTCAAATGGATCGAAGGCGGCGGGCACGTCCCGATCGCGGAATAGCGCCGCGCAGGCTGAAGCGGGTTCACACGAACTCGAGCCTGGGCTCGAACATCTTCAGGACGGCGCCCAGCGTCGTGCCGCACCTGACGCGCCGGCCGCCGCGGCAGACGACGTACTCGCTCTGCCCATCCTCGCCGGCGGCGTATTTGATCACCGTATAGGCCGGGCTGTCGGTCGTGCGGCGGAACACCGAGAACGTCGCCATCCCCTCGTCGGCGCTCATCGCATAGTCCTTCCAGATGCCTTTGGCGACATGCTGGCTGTACAGCGACAGCAGCCGATTGAGGTCGCCGCGATCGAAGAAGACGGATCGGGACTCGATCCGACGTGCGCGGAGGTCGACGACTGTCCCCATTCTTCTCCGGTTGCAGGCCCGAATGGTTGCCGGCTGGCGCCAGCGGGTATATTACCGATCCGTTGCACGGCGTCCAGAGTCCGCCCCGCAAACCGGCGCTGCAATGCGCGGAAACTTGCGATCCCCGCGGGGAGGCTATATCCCTGCGCGTTCGGCGTGCGCGACGCTCGATTGATGGTCGTGCGACACGGAGGCTCCGGCGTGGGCGATATTTTCCGCGAGATCGATGAAGAGCTCCGCCACGAAAAGACGGCGCGGATCTGGCGCGCCTACGGCAAGTACTTCGTCGGCGCTGCGCTGGCGGTCGTGCTCCTCGTCGCAGGCTATAACGGCTGGCAGCAATATTTGGACAACCAGAAGCTGGAGGCGGGCGCGAAGTTCGCCGCCGCCAAGGCGCTGATCGCCCAGGACAGGCCGAACGAGGCGGCCGCCCTGTTCGCCGCCCTGGCGCGCGAGAACGATACCATCTACGGCACGCTTTCCCGCTTTCACGAGGCCGCCTTGCAGGCCTCTGCGGGCGATCGGGCCGGCGCGGCGGCGGCGTTCGGCGCGCTGTCGCAGGATCGGGATCTGGACCGGACGATGCGCGACCTGGCAACGATCCTGGCCGCGCTCAACGCGGCCGCGGCCGTCGATGCGCAGGTCCACGCCGATCTCGCGCGGCTTGCCGAGGACGGCAATCCCTGGCGCCACACCGCGCTGGAGATCCTCGGGCTGATCGCGCGCCGCCAGGGCCGGCTCGAAGAAGCGCGCGGCCATTTCCAGCGCATCGTCGACGATCCCGACGCCCCGGCCAGCACCCGCGCGCGCGCCACGGAACTCCTCGCCGCCGTGGACGCGTCATGAGGCGGGCGGCGGTCCGCACGGTCCTCCTCGCCGCCCCGGCGCTGATGCTGCTGGGGTGCGGGCAATGGTTCGGCGAATCCGAGGACCCGCCGCTGAGCGGCGACCGGCTGCCCGTCCTCAGCCTGGGGAAGGCGGTCGCGCCGGATCCTTCGATCGCCAATCTCGAAGTTCGGCTGCCGCCCCCGGTGGCCGGCATGAGCTGGCCGCAGGCCGGCGGGCGCGCTAACCATGCGATGTACCATCTGGCCGCGGGCAGCCCGCTCGAGGCCGCATGGCGCGTCGATATCGGCGCGGGTTCCTCCGATGAGGGCCAGCTCCTGGCCCAGCCGGTGGTCGGCGACGACCGGGTGTATACCATCGACGTCTCGGCCGAGATCCGCGCCCACGACCTCGAAACCGGATCGCTGGTCTGGCGCGCGCCGCTCGCGCCGGACGACGACGACGGCGGGATCCTCGGCGGCGGCCTCGCGCTGGCCGCAGGAACGCTGTTCGTCACCACGGGGTTCGCCCAGGTCCTCGCTTTGGATACGGCCGACGGCATGGTGCTGTGGCGTCGCAGCCTGCCCGAACCCTTGCGCGCCGCGCCGACCGTCCGGGACGGGCGGGTGTTCGCGGCAACGATCTCCAACGTGCTCTATGCGCTCGATGCGCAGCGCGGCGACGTGCTGTGGTCCCATTCGGGGCTGACCGAAACCGTGGGCCTCGTCGGCGGCGCGGCACCGGCGGTCGACAACGGGATCGTCGTAGTCCCCTACAGCTCCGGCGAGGTCGTCGCCCTGCGCGCGGCGAACGGCCGGGTGGTCTGGTCGGAGGCCCTGATCGCTCTGCGCCGGTCCGATCCGGTCTCTTCACTGGCCCATATCCGCGGCCTGCCGGTGATCGACCGCGACATGGTCTTCGTCGTCGGCAATGGCGGACGGACGGTGGCGATCGACTTGCGGACGGGCAGCCGGGCCTGGGAACAGGGGATCGGCGGCACGTTCGGGCCGTGGGTCGCCGGCGCGTTCGTCTATGTGATCTCCAGCGACGGCGATCTCGCCTGCCTGTCGCGGGCCGACGGCCGCATCCGATGGGTCCGCGCTCTGCCCAGGTTCGAGGACGAGGAGGACAAGTCCGGCCCCATCCAGTGGACCGGCCCCGTGCTTGCCGGTGAGCGGCTGCTGATCGGCAACAGCCTGGGCGAGCTCTGGTCGGTATCGCCGTATTCGGGCGAGTCCATGGGCCAGATCGAGGTCTCGGGGCCAGTCCGGATCGCGCCGGCCGTGGCAAACCGGACGGTATTGCTGCTCACCGAGGATGCGGACCTGATCGCGCTGCGCTGATGCCGTTCAAGGTCGCCATATTGGGGCGCCCGAACGTCGGCAAATCGACCCTGTTCAACCGGCTCGTCGGGCGGCGGGCGGCCCTGGTACACCACAGCCCGGGCGTGACCCGCGACCGCCGCGAGGGTGCGGCGCGCCTGCTCGGCCTGGGGTTCGAGATCGTCGATACCGCCGGTCTGGAGGAGGCCGGGGCGGACACCCTGATCGGGCGCATGCAGCATCAGACCGGCTTGGCGATCGCGGAGGCCGATCTCGTGCTGCTGCTGATCGATGCCCGCGCCGGGATCACCCCGCTCGACCGCGAGATCGCCAACCGGCTGCGCCGCACCGCCAAGCCGGCCGTCCTGGTGGCCAACAAGTGCGAGGGCGTCGCCGGGGCCGACGGGCTGATGGAGGCCTTCGAGCTCGGCCTCGATATGCCGGTGGCGATCTCGGCCGAGCACGGCGAGGGCCTGGTCGATTTGCGCGATGCCATCCAGCGGTGTGCGTTGGCGCTCGGGCTGTGCGGGCCGGCGGCGGCCGCGACCGGGGAGGATGCGCTGAGGCTTGCCATCGTCGGCCGTCCCAATGTCGGCAAGTCGACCCTGGTCAACCGCCTGCTGGATGAGGAGCGCGTGCTCACCGGGCCCGAGCCCGGGCTTACCCGCGACGCCATCCGGGTGTCCTGGCGCTGGCGCGGGCGCGCGATCAGCCTGATCGATACCGCGGGGCTGCGCCGGTCGGCACGGGTGAACGAGCGGCTGGAGCAGATCACCGTCGCCGATACCGAGCACGCGGTGCGCTTCGCCCATGTGGTCGTGCTGGTGATCGACACCCCGGAGGGGCTGGAGAAGCAGGACCTGACGATCGCCCGCCATGTCGTCGATGAGGGCAGGGCGATGGTGATCGCGCCCAACAAATGGGACAGGCTAGCCGACCGGGCGGCGGCGATGCGCGACATCGGGGATCGGCTCGACCGCTCGCTGCCCCAGGTCAGGGGGATCCCGGTGGTCGCGCTCTCCGCCCTGACCGGCGGCGGCGTGAACCGGCTGCTGCCTGCGGTGGTCGGGGTCTACGACCTCTGGAACCGGCGCATCGATACCGGCCCGCTCAACCGCTGGCTGCAAGACGTCATCGCGCGCCATCCGCCGCCGATGGTCCAGAAACGCAGGCCGAAACTGCGTTATATCACCCAGATCAAAACCCGCCCGCCGACGTTCTCGCTGTTCACCAGCCGACCCGGCGCCTTGCCGGACTCTTATCTGCGCTATCTGGCCAACAGCCTGCGCGAGGATTTCGACCTGTCGGGGATCCCGATCCGCATCGCCCTGCGCAAGGGCCGCAACCCTTATGTCGAGGGCGGACGCGCCTGAGCCCCGGCCGGCACGGCGATGCGCCGCAGCGCACACCGCATCTCAGCGTACGTGGATCACCTCCCCGTGGCGCCGGCACGACGGGCTGGCGAGTTCGATGAACAGATCGCCCAGGGCTTCGGGCGGCTTCAGCGTGCGCGGATCCTCGCCCGGGAAGGCGGCGGCACGCATGTCTGTGCGAATCGCGCCGGGATTGACGACGTTGACCCGCAG
>CAYFYS010000064.1:0-8453 GCA_964347365.1 uncultured Rhodospirillaceae bacterium
GGCGGCGCGGCTGCTCGACGCCCCGGTCAAGTGGATCGAGGACCGGCGGGAGCATTTCGTCGCCACCGCCCAGGAGCGCGACCAGTATTGGGATCTCGAGGCCGCGGCCGATGCCCGGGGTAGGCTGCTCGGGCTGCGCGGCCGGATGATCCACGACCACGGTGCATATACCGCGCGCGGGCTCAACCTGTCCCACAACGCGGCCAACGTGGTGCCGGGGCCCTACCGGCTGCCGGCCTATCGGCTGGCGGTCTCGGTCGCGCTGACCAACAAGGTGCCGACGAGCCCGGTGCGCGGCGCCGGCCACCCGCAGGGTACCTTCGCCATGGAGCGGATCCTCGACCGCCTGGCCGGGACGCTCGGCATCACGCCGGAGGAGATCCGGCGGCGCAACCTGATCGGCGCCGGGGAGATGCCCTATGCGCGGGCATTGAGCGCGCGCAGCGGCGCCGGGATCGTGCTCGATTCGGGCGACTATCCGGCCTGCCAGAACGAAGCGGTCGCCTTGGCCGACTATCCGGGCTTTCGCGAACGCCAGCGCGCCGCGCGGCAAGCCGGCCGGTATCTCGGGATCGGCCTTGCCAACTACGTCAAGGGCACCGGGCGCGGCCCGTTCGAGGCGGTCACCGTGCGCGTTGCGCCGTCCGGCCGGGTGAGCCTCCATACCGGGGCGACGGCGATCGGCCAGGGCACCCGGACGATGCTGGCCCAGATCTGCGCCGAGCAGCTCGGCGTGGCGCCCGGCGAGATCACCGTGATCGCCGGAGACACCGCTGCGAGCCCGACCGGGATCGGCGCCTCGGCCAGCCGCCAGGCCGTCAATGCCGGCTCCTCGGCCCATCTGGCCGCGTGTGCGCTGGCGGCCCGGATCAGGCGGCTCGCCGCCGGCATGCTCGAGGTCGCCCCCGATGACGTCGAGCTCGCCGGCGGGCAGGCGCGGGTGCGCGGCGTCGCCGCGCTGTCGGTCGGGCTCGGTGCGCTGGCCACTTCGGTCTACGGCACGCCGGGCTACGCCCTGCCCGCCGGCACCGCGCCGGGCCTGGAGGAGACCGCAGCGGCGCGCTTCGACGCCCTGAGCTATGCCAATGGCTGCCATGTCTGCGAGGTCGAGGTCGATGCCGAGACCGGCCGCATCGGCGTGCGGCGCTATGTCGTGGTCCATGACTGCGGGCGGATGATCAACCCGATGATCGTCGACGGCCAGGTTCTCGGCGGCCTCGCCCACGGGCTCGGCAACGCCGTGCTCGAACGGATGGATTTCGACGACCAGGCCCAACCTGCGACCACGACCCTGGCCGACTACATGGTGGCCGGCGCGGCCGAAATGCCGAAGGTGGCGATCCGTCATTTCGAATCGCCGTCCGACCACAACCCGCTCGGCGTCAAGGGGGTCGGCGAGAGCGGCACCGTGCCGGCGACCGCAGCGCTTGCGGCTGCGGTCGAGGACGCCCTGCGGCCCTTCGCGGTCGAGATCTCCGAAACGCCTGTCAGCCCGGCCGATCTCGCCGGTCGGATCGCCGCTGCGCGGCGCGCCGGCTGAGCCGGGGACGCCCCACCCGGGTCACGAGACGTTGCGGTCGGGGTGTCTCGCACCACAATCTGTGGAGAGAACATAAGTCGAATACGGGCGGGATCTTCTGGACAAACACGATACGGGCATTGAACAGCATGTCCGTGAGCCGAGCCGCTAGATCTCAAGGAGTCACTAAATATGGCGGTTTTTATATTGCTTTGCCACAATTTGTTGTGCACTCTGCCCGTTCGTGCCGTTACGCAGACTGATTCGGTGTCGGTCGTTGCGATGCGGCACGGCGGTCTTCGTCGTTGACGCCGGGTGCGGGCGGCGGCGGACCGAACGGCTCGGGAGGGGTGGCTTGCTGGACCTGGTTTCCTCGAAGCACGACCTGCTTCAGTCCCCGCGCGAGGTCAGGGTCGCGATCGACCGTGGCCGCGACGGCCTGCTGACCGATTTCGGCAGGGCGGTGCTGGACGACCGCTACCTGCTTCCGGGGGAGGGTTACCAGGACCTGTTCGCCCGGGTCGCCTGCCACTACGGCGATGATTCCGCGCACGCCCAGCGGCTTTACGACTACATGTCGCGTCTGTGGTTCATGCCCTCCACGCCGATCCTGTCCAACGGCGGCACCGAGCGCGGCCTGCCGATCTCGTGTTTCCTCAACGAGGCCGAGGACAGTCTGGAGGGCATCGTCGATCTGTGGAACGAGAACGTGTGGCTGGCCGCGCGCGGCGGCGGCATCGGCAGCTATTGGGGCAATCTGCGTTCGATCGGCGAGAAGGTCTCGGCCAACGGCAAGACCTCGGGCATCATCCCGTTCATCCGGGTGATGGATTCGCTCACCCTGGCGATCTCCCAGGGCTCGCTGCGCCGCGGCTCGGCGGCGGTCTATATCGGCATCGACCACCCCGAGATCGAGGAGTTCATCGAAGTCCGCCGCGCGACCGGCGGCGACCCCAACCGCAAGGCGCACAACCTGCACCACGGCGTGGTGATCACCGACGCCTTCATGCGCGCGGTGGAGAACAACGAGGACTGGGCGCTGGTCAGCCCCAAAGACAGAACCGTCATCCGCCGCGTGCCGGCGCGCGGGCTGTGGATCCGGCTCCTGACCAGCCGGGTGGAGACCGGCGAGCCCTATTTCATCTATATCGACCACGTCAACCGCGCGGTGCCCGAACACCACAAGCTCGCCGGGCTGCAGGTCCGGATGTCCAATCTGTGCAGCGAGATCACCCTGCCGACCGGACCGGACCACCACGACCGGGAGCGGACGGCGGTGTGCTGCCTGTCCTCGCTCAACCTGGAAACCTACTTGGCGTGGCGCAAGGATCCCCAGTTCATCGAGGACGTGATGCGCTTCCTCGACAACGTGCTGCAGGACTTCATCGACAAGGCACCGGATTCCATGGCGCGCGCACGCTATGCCGCCTGGCGCGAGCGTTCGGTGGGGCTCGGCGTGATGGGCTTCCACTCCTTCCTGCAGGGCCGGCGCGTGCCGCTGGAATCGGCCCCGGCCAAGGCCTGGAACCGCGCCATGTTCCGTCACATCCGCAGCCATGCCGACGCTGCCTCCAGGCTGCTCGCAGCCGAGCGCGGGCCGTGCCCGGATGCTGCCGATTACGGCTTCCAGGAACGCTTCTCCAACAAGATGGCGATCGCGCCCACCGCCTCGATCTCGATCATCTGCGGCGGCTCTTCACCGGGCATCGAGCCCAACGCGGCCAACGCCTTCACCCACAAGACGCTGTCGGGCTCCTTCAGCGTGCGCAACCGGTACCTGAAGGCGCTGCTGGCCGAGAAGGGGTACGACACCGACGAGGTGTGGACCTCGATCACCGTCAACGGGGGCTCGGTCGGCCATCTCGATTTCCTGAGCGCCGATGAGAAGGCGATCTTCAAGACCGCCTTCGAGATCGACCAGCGCTGGCTGATCGATCTGGCAGCCGACCGCGCGCCGCATGTCTGCCAGTCGCAGTCGCTCAACATCTTCCTGCCGGCCGACGTCCACAAGAAAACGCTGCACGACATCCACTACCACGCCTGGAAGAAGGGCGTGAAATCCCTCTACTACCTGCGCTCGCGCTCGCTCCAGCGGGCCGCCGTGGTCTCGGCCAAGGTCGATGTCGCGGTCAACGACGCGGTCGGCGCCGTGCTCACGCGAGGGACCGCCGCGGAGATCCCGCTCGCGGCGGCGGAAACCGGCGCCGGCTACGAGGAATGCCTTGCCTGCCAGTAGCGACTGGGAAGGGGTGGCGTGTCCGATCTGACCGACCGAGGGGAAGCCCGGCGGGTCGACCTGCGCCGAGCGAACCAAGTTGTTCTTCGCTCTCCTGAAGCGCGGCTACATCGGCACTTTCCGCCACTCTTCAAAATGCACAAGAGCCGTCACATCGACGGGTTCGCCACTCGACATGGCCGGCGCGATTGGGACACCATCGCCCACGCTGAGCAGAGCTTGCGCGACGTGAGCGGCGTTCTGGGCTACCGAGAGGTCGCCGCCGATTGAGAGGGATTATGCCACCCAGGGCCCAACAACATGTGGAGTCTACTGACACGACGGCAGACAGGCTGGCGACGACGGTGTTTTCCGGCCAGCGAACGGTCCACGCGCCGCTTCTGGAGCTGCCTGACGCGCTCGAGCCAAACACCCGACTCAAGATGGACGGCCTGACGTTCTTGGCCATGCTTCCCGACGAGGCCGTACCCGTTGCTTTCCTCGACCCTCAATATCGCGGCGTGCTCGAAAAACTGTCCTATGGCAATGAGGGCAAGGACCGTGGCAAACGCCGAAGCGCTTTGGAGCAAATGACCAATGCCAAAATCGGGCGCTTCGTGCGTGGCATCGATCGCGCTCTGATCCCGTCCGGTCATCTGTTCCTGTGGGTGGACAAATTCCATCTGTGCCAGGGCGTGTACCCGTGGTTGGACGGAACGAGCCTCGACATCGTGGACTTGGTGATTTGGGACAAGGGAACGTTCGGCATGGGCTACCGCACCCGACGCCAAGCGGAGTATTGCATCGTCCTGCAAAAGCAACCACGCAAAGCCAAGGGTGTGTGGAAGACTCACAACATCCCGGACGTGATTCAGGAACAGGTGTCGCAGCGCGAACATCCGCACACGAAGCCGGTGGATTTGCAAGGCAAGCTCATGGCCGCCGTGAGCCATGAGGGCGACGTCGTGATCGACCCCGCCGCCGGATCGTTCTCCGTTCTCCAAGCGGCTAGGAAACGCGGGCGCACCTTCCTCGGCTGCGACCTGAATGGGTAGTCGCATGGCACGCATTCGGACGGCCAACCCTAAGAACACGTCGGGGTCGTATGAGCGGCTATTCGGCAACGCTGCGCTGGGCGAGTTGATCAGTAGAATCCAGTCCGCCGTCATCTCATCGGGTTCGGAACTCGAAAAGATGATCGGGAAATCGGTGAGAAATATCTGCGACCTGGACACATTCCTCAAACAGGACATCATGCCTGACGGCGTATGGTTGGCCCGCAAGCGCCAAATCAAACAGAGCAAGATTTTGGACTCCGCCGGATCGGAACCGGACTTCATGGTGTTCAAGCGTCGTCACGGCGAGCAGACATGCCACATCATCGAGTTGAAAGACGGCCATGTGTTCGACACCAAGAAGGCCAGCGCAGAGCGCCAAGCCATGCATCGCTTCATCGAACGCAATGGTCCACTCATCCCATATCGATTTCAGGCGCATTTCTGCGCCTTCAATCAGGATGATGCACAGGCGATACAAGATGGATTCAAGCGTAGGATCAATCCCCAGGAGGCGATGACTGGGCGCGCGTTTTGCGAACTTCTGGAGATCGACTATGACGCTATTGTCCAGGCTCGGCAGGCCGACGGTCCCGACAACATGGAATTTCTGCTATCCGAGCTGGTCAGGATCCAGCCGATTCGCCAGCGTTTGTGCGAACTACTTCGCCAGAATCGTGCGTAGATTCCCCTCCCATCCGCACCGGCCGGGTTGCGGGCTGGGGCGAACGACGACGGGGCGGGGTTGATGTCGCTGCTGGAAACGAACGGGGTCTACAAGCCTTTCCGCTATCCCTGGGCCTACGATGCCTGGCTGACCCAGCAGCGCATCCACTGGCTGCCTGAAGAGGTGCCCCTGGCCGATGACGTCAAGGACTGGCACAACCGGCTGAGCCCGGAGGAACGCCATACCCTGACCCAGATCTTCCGCTTCTTCACCCAGTCCGATATCGAGGTCAACAACTGCTACATGCGTCACTACGCGCGCGTCTTCGCGCCGACCGAGGTGCAGATGATGCTGGCCGCCTTCTCCAACATGGAGACCGTCCATATCGCGGCCTATGCGCATCTGCTCGATACCATCGGCATGCCCGAGACCGAGTACCACGCTTTCTTCCGCTACAAGGAGATGCGGGACAAGTACGACTTCATGCAGCAGTTCGGCATCGAGACCAAGACCGACATCGCCATGACGCTGGCGGTCTTCGGGGCCTTCACCGAGGGTCTGCAGCTCTTCGCCTCGTTTGCGATCCTGCTCAACTTCCCCCGCTTCAACAAGATGAAGGGGATGGGCCAGATCGTCACCTGGTCGGTGCGCGATGAGTCCCTGCACACCGATTCGATCATCCGGCTGTTCCGCACCTTCGTTGCGGAGAACCCCGAGATCTGGACCGAGGCGTTCCAGCGCGACCTCTACAGGACCTGCAACACCGTCATCGAGCACGAGGACGCCTTCATCGATCTCGCCTTCGAGCTCGGCGGCGTCGAGGGGCTGGAGGGCCGGGCGGTCAAGGACTATATCCGCTACATCGCCGACCGCCGACTGTCGCAGCTCGGCCTGCAGCCCATCTTCCGGATCCCGCGCAACCCGCTGCCCTGGATGGACGAGATCCTGAACGGCATGGAGCACACCAACTTCTTCGAAAACCGCGCGACCGAATATTCCAAGGCCGCCACGAGCGGGACCTGGGACGAGGTCTGGGACGATTGAGCGATGCCGTTGACCGGCGCGCAGCTGCCGGGGCGCGGAGCGGTCTTTCTCGACCATGTCGGCTGGTTCGTCCCCGATCTCGAAGCGGCCGGACGAGTCTTCGAACGACTGGGCTTCGTGCTGACGCCGGTCACCGTTCACGAGAACCGCGATGCGGCCGGCAACCGCATCCGGGCGGGGACCGCCAATCGCTGCGCGATGATCGCGCGCGGCTATATCGAGATCCTGGCCGCCGTCGAAGGCATCGACAATGCGGTCACCGCCGCGCTGCGCAGCGCGCTTGCCCGTCATGTCGGCATCCACCTGATCGCGTTCACCTGTGCGGACACCGCCGGCGAGGCCAGGCGGCTGGCGCGCGAAGGCTTCGCACCGCAGCCGGCAGTCGCCCTGCGGCGGCCGGTGGAGACCGATGCCGGCACGATCGCCGAGGCTGGCTTCTCGGTCATCCGCCTGCCGCCCGGCGCGTTCCCTGAGGGCCGCATCCAGATGCTGCGCCATGAGAGCCCGGAAATCGTCTGGCAGCCCGGGCTGATCGCCCGCGACAATGCGGTGAGCGCGCTTTCCGGGGTGTTGACGTGCAGCGCGAACCCGGACGAGGCCTCCCGACGGTTCGCGCGGTTCACCGGCAGACCGGCGGCGGCGCGCACGATCGCTCTTGATCGCGGCCGGATCGACTTCTGCGACCCGGCCGCGCTGGCCGAACTCCTGCCCGGCGCGCGCCCGGCCGGCCTGCCCTGCAACGCCGCCGTCGTCCTCGAGAGCGCCGATCTCGCGCGCAGCCGGGCTTTTTTCGCCGCCCGCGGCCTGCCGGTCGCCTCCCTTGCCGATGATGTCATCGCCGTGCCGCCCGAAGCGGCCGCCGGCGCCTGGATGGTCGTGCACGCCGCCGGCAGGGCTTGGCCGGCGCCGGTCTCCCGCGCGGGCTGAGACCAAGGGTTGACGCCGTCAACCGGTTCCGCAGAGTCTCGGCCGATCTGCGGGGCCGCAACGCCGGCCCCGGAATCCGGGAGCAGGCAATGCGGGCAGTGTGTTTGCGCGCCCATGGCGGGATCGATGCGCTGAAACTGGAGGACGACTTTCCCGACCCGGTGGCCGGCGAAGGCCAGGTCGTCATCCGGGTCCGCGCGACCTCGCTGAACTATCACGACGTCTTCACCTGCCAGGGAATGCCCGGCATCAAGGTGCCGATGCCGATGATCATCGGGCTCGACATCGCCGGCGACATCGTCGCGCTCGGCGCGGGCGTTGCCGGCTGGAAGACCGGCGATGCGGTGCTGGTCAACCCGCTCGACCCCCTTACCCCGGAGAACGGCCTGATGGGCGAGACGGTGCACGGCGGCACGGCCGAGTACTGCCTGGTCGATGCCGCCCGGCTGATCGCCATCCCCGAGGGGGTGAGCCACGCCCAGGCGGCCTGCCTGCCGGTCGCATACGGCACCGCCCACCGGATGCTGTTCACCCATGGCGGGCTCAAGCAGGGCGAGCGGGTGCTGGTGCTTGGCGCCAGCGGCGGCGTCGGCTCGTGCTGCGTGCTGCTTGCCAAGCGCGCCGGCGCGGAGGTCGTCGCCTGCGGCAGCACCCCGGAGAAGCTTCAGGCCCTCCGATCCTGGGGCGCGGACCAGGTGATCAACTACGCCGAAACGGATTTCGTCAAGGAGATCTGGCGTCTGTACGAAAAGCCGCACCGGCGCCGCCACACCGGCGGCGTCGACATGGTGGTCAACTTCACCGGCGGACAGACCTGGGTGCCGAGCCTGCGGGCACTCAAGCGCGGCGGCCGGCTGATGACCTGCGGCGCGACGGCGGGCTACGACCCCGGCACCGACCTGCGCTACATCTGGACCTTCGAGCTCAAGATCCTGGGATCGAACAGCTGGGCGCCGGAGGATCTGACTCGGCTCCTGGCGCTGATCCAGGAGGGCAGCCTCGACCCGGTGATCGACACCGTCCTGC
>CAYFYS010000065.1:0-8422 GCA_964347365.1 uncultured Rhodospirillaceae bacterium
GCTACCTCACCGACACCGCCTGGGAGCGCGGCTGGGTCAGGCCGCCGCAAGGCCGGTGGGACCGGCGCCGATGATGCCGATCGAGCGGTCGAGCGCGCGCGCCGGGCACGGCGGCCTGACCCAGCCGCGCTCCCAGGCGGTGTCGGTGAGGTAGCGCTCCACCGAGCCGATGGTCACCGTGCCGTGGCCCGACTGCTCGATGACGCAGTTGCCCTCGCACAAGCGATCTTGTGGACATATGCGGCCGCAGATCTCGGGGAAGTTGTTGGTCGCCGCGGAGATTTCGTAGGCCTCTTCCAGGCGTCCGGCAGCCGTCAGCATCAACCAGTCGGGTATGTTGTTGTGCACAGGGCAATGCACTTGACAGAACGGCACGCCGCACTGCGAGCAACGGCTCGCCTGCGTCGCGGCGCCCTCGGGCGAGAACGGGCGATAGATCTCGGCGAAGTCCGTGCGGCGGACCCCCGCACCGCGCTTCTCCGGTGTCTGACGGTGCAGATCGACGAATCTCAACATTCCGCCAGACATGGGCTCTCCCGGGAGCCGCTGCGCCCTCGGCGCACGAACGCCCCCTTGGCTTGATAATCTAGCAGGCAACAACCAAAAGGCAAATCAGAAAGTCAGTAATGCTGACCTATTTTCGATACCGCGACTCGCCCAGCCCGTGCGTGAGCGCAGAGGGTGGGGTGGAATCCTTTAAATAGTACCGAAACAGGACAAAATCTCAAGCTCCCGGCTCTTGGGCCGTCTCCTGCCCTGATGTATACGGCGGTGGTCACCCAGGAGGCGGGACGTGACACTGCTGCAGCTCGCCGTGATCGCGATCGTTCAGGGCGTCACGGAATTCCTGCCGATCAGCTCCTCGGCGCATCTGCGGCTGATCCCCCTGCTCGGCGGTTGGCCGGACCCGGGCCTGTCGATGGATGTTGCGGTGCACGTCGGCACGCTGCTGGCGGTGATCGTCTATCTGCGGCGCGACTGCATGGCGATGGCCGCCGGCGTGGTCCGGCTGCGTGCGAGACCGCGCGATCCCGGCCTGCGGCTGGCCCTGTATCTGATCCTCGCCACCATCCCGGTCGTCATCGCAGGCTATGCGCTGAACGCATGGTTTGGCGAAACCTGGCGCAATTCGTTGGCGCTGCTCGGCTGGTCGACGCTGCTCTTTGGCATCGCCCTTCATGGTGCGGACCGCTTCGGGCCGAAGATCCGCCGCATCGAGCACATGAACGGCGTCTCGGCGCTGGCGATCGGTCTTGCCCAGGTGCTCGCCCTGATCCCCGGCGCGAGCCGCGCCGGGGTGACGGTCACAGCCGCGCGCCTGCTGGGCTACGAACGCCGCGACGCCGCCCGTTTCTCCATGCTGATGTCGATCCCGACGATCATTGCTGCCGGGACCCTGACGGCCTTCGCGCTGATCGACACCGGCGATGCCGTCGTCCAGACCGGCGCCGTCGTCGCCGGGCTGATCGCCTTCGTGACGGCCCTGACCGCGATCTCTTTGATGATGCGCTGGCTGATGCGCGCAAGCTTCGCGCCGTTCGTGGTCTACCGCGTCGTTCTGGGCGGCATCCTCCTGGCCATCGTCTACCTGTAGGCCGGCGCGCGGCCTGGCGCTTAAAGCGCGTTCGCCCACTGGCCGCCGCGCCGGTAGCGGCCGAGATAGCCCGGAACGATCGATTCGACGGCGGTGGGGGTTATTCCGAGATCGGCGAGGCCGGGCGCTTCGCCGGCCACGTTGTCCATCGTGAGCAGGCGCACCTGATCGCGCGTCAAGAGCGGCGCAAACGGCGACAGCTCCAGAAAATATGCCTTGAGCCTCGCAACTCCTAAGGGCACCGGGACCAGCCGCCGCCGCCGACCGGTCCGGGCCAGGACATAGGATGCGATCTCCTTGAAGCTGTAGACCCGCGGTCCGGCGAATTCGTAGAGCTGGCCGGCGGCGTCGGGCCTGGCCAGAGCCGCCACGATGCCGGCGGCGACATCGGCGACGTAGACCGGCTGGAAACGGGTCCTGCCGCCGCCGATCAACGGCACCACGGGCATCAGCCGCGCAAGCCAGGCCAGCCGGTTGTAGAAATCGTCCTCTACACCGA
Source organism: uncultured Rhodospirillaceae bacterium (assembly GCA_964347365.1). Classification (GTDB taxonomy): domain Bacteria; phylum Pseudomonadota; class Alphaproteobacteria; order MPNO01; family MPNO01; genus CAYFYS01. The sequence goes on from CAYFYS010000065.1 coordinate 2,094, forward strand.
AGACGACGCTCGGCCGGACGATGCTCGCCTGCGCGAACGCCGCACGGACCGCCGTCTCGCCGGCAGCCTTGGACCGGGCGTAATGTGCCGGCGCGCTAGCATCGGCGCCGATCGCCGAGACGTGCACCAGCCTCCGGGCGTGCGCATCGGCGGCTGCCCGGGCGATGCGGCCGGCCCCGGCGGCATGAATGGCATCGAAACGCTGGCGGCCGCGCTCGTAGAGCACGCCGACCAGGTTGATCACCGTATCGGCACCCTCCACCGCGGCACGGACGGAGGCTTCATCGCGCACATTGGCCTGGACGGGCGCGATCTGGCCGACATCGCCCATCGGTTTCAGGAACAGCGCCGCCTCGGGGTCGCGTACCGCGGCACGGATCTGCGCGCCTGTCCGCGCGAGCTCGCGAACGACATAGCGGCCGATGAACCCCGAAGCACCGAACACCGTGGCGGTTCGCACGGCCATCGCCTCTCCCCGCTGTTGCCGTTCACGCGGAGCGGTTCTGCTCCTCGCAACCGATAACGCGCTCATATCGGCGGGCCGGTGCCGCGTCAACAGCCGGTTCGGAACGGCCCCGCTGCGGATGCGCGGTTGACAATCTAGTATCGTCTGGCTACCCAGCGGATCGATCCGGTCCGGGCCCCGGATGCCCAGGTGGCGGAATTGGTAGACGCGCAGGTTTCAGGTACCTGTGACCGCAAGGTCGTGGAAGTTCGAGTCTTCTCCTGGGCACCACCGCATCCTTTCGGGCCGCGGGTCGTGCCGTGCGAACGGCGGTAAGGCGGTGCGGGTCGATCTGCACGAGGGCGATCTGCCCGGCGGGCTCGATCTCGGGGGCACGGTCGCCGTGGATACCGAGACGCTGGGGCTAAAGCCCGGGCGCGATCGGCTCTGCCTGGTCCAGCTCAGCGCCGGCGACGGCAACGCCCACCTGGTGCGGTTCCGACGCGGCATCTACGAGGCACCCAACCTGACGCGTCTGCTGGCGGATCCGGCGGTCTCCAAGATCTTCCATTTCGCGCGGTTCGACCTCGCCGTTCTGGAGCGCTGTCTCGGCGTCCGCTGTCGGCCGGTCTACTGCACCAAGATCGCCTCGAAGATCGCGCGGACCTACACCGACCGCCATTCCCTGAAGGACCTTGCCGGTGAGCTCCTGGGCGTGGCGGTGTCCAAGGAGCAGCAGTCCTCCGATTGGGGGGCCGACAGGCTGAGCGCCGAACAGATCCGATACGCCGCCGCCGATGTCGTGCATCTGCACGCGATCCGGGCGGTGCTGGACGCCATGCTTCTGCGCGAGGGGCGGAGCGATCTAGCCGCGGCGTGTTTTGCGTTCCTGCCTGATCGCGTGGCCCTCGATCTGGGCGGGTGGGAGGATACCGACATCTTCGCCCATTAGCGTTCGACGCCGCCGCGCCGGGTGTCGAACCTGTCTTTTCGGCGGAAAGCGGCTAGAGTAGACCGCTGGCGATCGCACTCTCGGGAGCCGGGAAGCCGCCATGTCCATTGCCAAGGCCGGAGCGGGGCGCGAGCGGGCCGTTGCACGGAACGTCCCGGTGCCCGGGCCGGCGGTGCAGCCTGCCCCGGCCAACGGGGTGCGGACCCGGCCGAAGCCGGCCGGTTGCGCCGCCCGGCGTCTCCTCAAACCGATGAGACTTTTCCTGCCGCTGAGCGCCGCAGCGGCGATCGCTGCGCTCTTCGCCTGGCCGGGTCTGGACGACCGTGCGCCGCAGATCCGGCCTGGTATCGCGCAGCTCGCGGACCAGGAAGCCGGCGGCAATCGTCTGGCCAAGGTGCGGTTCACCGGCATCGACCGCAACCGCAACCCCTACGGGCTGGCGGCCGAAGCGTTGATCCAGAGGACCGCGGACGGCGATGAGGTCGACCTGAGCAAGCCCGAGGCGGACTTCACCACCGGCGACGGGGCCTGGGTTGTGGTCTTTTCCCCCCGCGGACGCTACGCCCGCAAGCCGCGCACGGTCGTTCTCGAGGGTGGGGTGAGCCTGTACCACGATTCGGGCTACGCGCTGCGAACCGACGGTGCAAGGGTCGATCTCGATCGTGCAACTGCGGTCTCCGACTCGCCGGTGACCGGACAGGGGCCGGCCGCCCGTCTGGAGGCCGCCGGCTTCCGCATCCCGCGCGACGGCCAGCGGATCGAGTTCGCCGGACCGGCGCGCGTGGTGCTCTACGGAGATCCCGGGGCGGCCCCGCAATGAGGCCAGTTCGCATCCTTGTGACCGCCGCTTCGGTGGTTGCGGCGCTTGCTGTGTTCGCCGCCGCCGCCGCGCAGACCGGGGGCCTGCCCTTCCGCGAGGGTACGGGGCCGATCACCATCGAGGCCGATGGCGGGATCGCGTGGCACCGCCAGTCGCGCACCTATGTCGCCCGCGGCAACGCGCGCGCGCAGCAGGGCGATGTGACGGTGCGTGCCCGGGAGATGACCGCCCATTACCGCAAGAGCGCCAAGGGCGGCACCGAGATCTGGCGCATCGAAGCCGGCGGCGGGGTGGAGATCATCGCTCCCGACCGGCGCGCCAGCGCAAGCCGCGCGGTCTACGATGTCGATCGGCGGCTGCTCGTGTTGACCGGCGCGCCGAGGCTTGACACCGCCATGGACCGGATCACCGCCGAGGAGAGCCTGGAGTTCTGGCATGACCGCGACCTCGCGGTCGCCCGCGGCAACGCGACCGCAATGCGCGATGACCGCCGTCTGCGGGCCGGTGTGCTCAGCGCCGTCTTCGAGACCGCGGCGTCCGGAGAGAAGCAGTTGCGGCGCATCGATGCCCGCGATGACGTGCTGATCTCGACCGCCGAGGAGGTCGTGCGGGCCGACCGCGGTGCCTATGACGTGAAGACGGGAATCGCCAGGCTCGAAGGATCGGTCAGGATCACCCGTGGCGCGAACCGGCTCAGCGGCGCCTCGGCGGAAGTCGACTTCAATACCGGGGTGAGCCGGCTGTTCGGCGGGCCGGGTGGCGCGCGCGGTGTCTTCGTGCCCAAGTCGACCGGACGCGCGGGGCGCCCGGCGGCCGATCGGCCCGGGACCGCGCGGTGAGCCGACCCGAAGGCGTGGCCGGCGCCGCGCCCGCCGTGCTGGAAGCCTCACGCCTGGGCAAGCGGTTCAACCGGCGGCCGGTGCTGCGCGAGGTGTCCTTAAAGCTGGCGCATGGCGAGGCGGTCGGCCTGCTCGGCCCCAACGGCGCCGGCAAGACCACCTGCTTCTACATTCTGAGCGGCCTGATTCGGCCCGACGCCGGGCTGATCTCGCTCGACGGGCGGGACATTACCGACCTGCCGATGTACCGCCGGGCGCGGCTGGGGATCGGGTATCTGCCTCAGGAAGCCTCGATCTTCCGCGGCATGAGCGTGGAGAACAACATCCGCGCGGTCTTGCAGGTTGCCGGCGGCACGCGGCAGACCCGCGAAGCGCGGCTGGAAAGCCTGCTGGCGGAGTTCTCCATCGGCCATCTCAGACGCAGCGCCGCGCGGACACTGTCCGGCGGCGAGCGCCGGCGGGTGGAAATCGCCCGCGCGCTTGCGACCGCGCCTCGGTTCATCCTGCTCGACGAGCCGTTCGCAGGGATCGATCCGATCGCCGCCAATAACATCCGCGACCTCGTCGGGTATCTCAGGGATCGCGGGATCGGCGTGCTGATCACCGACCATAACGTTCGCGAGACGCTGGAGATCGTCGAGCGCGCCTATATTCTGCATGATGGCGGCGTCTTGATGGAGGGCACGCCGATGGAGATCGTCGCCCATGAAGAGGTCCGGCGGGTATATCTCGGCCATGGGTTCAGCCTCTAGCTTCGCGTGAGTTGACTTCCCGCGGTGGCCGCGCCATAGGTTGCGCCGCTGTTTCCGGCGGCGCCGGAATATCGGTCGGGGCATGCGGCTGCGGGAAGCTGGGAGATCGGGATGGAAATCGGCGACCTGTTGAGCGAGGACCGCGTCGTCGACCGGCTGCGTGCGGCGAGCAAGAAACAGATTATCCAGGAGATCGCACGGCGCGCTGCGGCGATCACCGGGCTCGACGAACGGACGATCTTCGACGTCCTTCTGGAGCGCGAGCGGTTGGGCACCACCGGCGTCGGCAAGGGCGTGGCGATCCCCCACGGCAAGACCGCCGACATCGACGGCTTGTACGGTCTGTTCGCCCGGCTCGACCATGCGATCGACTTCGATGCCGTCGACGATCAGCCGGTCGATCTGGTGTTCTTGCTGTTGGCGCCCCAGGGCGCGGGCGCCGACCATCTCAAGGCGCTCGCCCGGGTCTCGCGTCTGCTGCGCGATCCGGCCGTCTGCGAGAGCCTGCGCACGGCGTCCGATGCGCATGCCATGTACGCGATCCTCACCGCCGACGCGCGGCGCAGCGCGGCCTGAGCCTGCGGTTTACGCGCGGCGCGGCGCGCCTTTGATACCGGTTGCCACGCCCAGAGGCCGCGCCTCGTTCGTTGCCCCGTCCATGTCGGTGCGGATGTCGATCACCCGTTCGCGGCCCGCCGGCTGCGGGCGGACCAGATCGATATGCAGCAGGCCGTGGGCCATTTCCGCGCCCACGACCTCGATGCCCTCGGCCAGCACGAACGAGCGCTCAAACTGGCGCGCGGCGATACCGCGATGCAGGTAGACGCGCTCCCCGGTTTCGATGCGCTTGCCGCGCACCGTGAGCTGGGAATCGTCGACGGCGACCACCAGATCCTCGCGCGTGAAACCGGCCACGGCCAGGGTTATCCGCATGGCATCCCTGCCGGTCTGCTCGATGTTGTAGGGCGGGTAACCGTCCGCGGAGGCCTTGGAGACCCTGTCCAGCGTCCGCTCGAGCTGGTCGAAACCCAGGAGGAAGGGGCTGTTGAATACCGACATCCGCGCCATCGTCGGCCTCCTCGTTGCGAGCCGGGCAGCGTCGAACGCCCTGCCGGCCCGAAACGGCGTCGGCCGGGAACGGCGCGTGCGGCGCCATTGCTGCTGATATGGACGTCGGGGTGCGGATTTGCAAGCCGGCACAAGCCGTCGTGCCGCGCCCGGCCGGTCATCGGCCGTCGCCGCCCGGCCTGAGCCTGAGCACCGCGCGAAGCCCCGGGTGATTGTCCTCCAGCACCAGCGTGCCGTCGTGGCGCGCTGCGATCGCCGTGGCCAGGCTCAGGCCGAGCCCCGACCCGGGCCGGTTGCGCGCCGCCTCGATGCGAAAGAAACGCTCCAGCACGCGGGGCTTCAAGGCCTCCGGTATGCCGGGGCCGCGATCGGCGACCACGACCTCGATCATCTCGCCATCGGTGGCGGGGCCGGCTGTGATGGTGATCTGACCGCCTTCGGCGGAGAACTTGATGGCGTTGTCTGTCAGGTTGGCGATGCACTGGAACAGCAGGTGTCGATCGCCGCGCACGGTGATCCCGTCGGCAATCGCGAGATCCAGGGCGATCTTCCCGGCATCGGCGAGCGGGGCGTAGAGCTCGGCGACATCGGCGAGCAGAGCATCCAGCGCGAAAGGCTCCAGCCGGGCCTCTTCAGCCCCGGCCTCCAGCCGTGCGATGCTGAGCAGCGAGTTGAAGGTCTTCAACAGGTCGTCGGCATCGGCGATGGTGCGCGCGATCACCTCGCGGCAGGCCGCGCCGCCGGCCGGCCCCTCGAGCGCCAGCTCCAGCCGGCCGCGTAGCCGGGCGAGCGGGCTGCGCAAATCGTGGGCGATGTTGTCGGAGACCTCGCGCACGCCATCGACCAGCCGGGCGATGCGGTCGAGCATCGCGTTGAGGTTCTCCGCCAGCCGGTCGAACTCGTCGCCGATGCCGCGCAGCGGGATGCGGCGGTCGAGCTCCCCGGCCATGATCTCGGCGCTCGCGGCGTTGATCGCATCGATCCTGCGCAGCATCGGCCGGCTGACCAGGAGCCCGCCGGCAAGGCTGAGCGCGACGGCCAGCGCAAGTCCCCAGCCGATCGATTCGCGCACGCGCTGGGCGATCTCCATGCGCTCCCGGATGTCTCGCCCGACAAGCAGCTGCAGCCCGCCGTCGAGCGCGAACATGCGCGCCCGGCCGAGATCGACCGCGCCGGGCGTATCGGCGTATTCGAGCCGGAAGGTAAGCCAGCCCTGCGCGTCGGCCGTCTCCCGGGGCCAGCGCGACAGATTGCCCGCAAGCGGCTGGAATGCGGCGTCAGCCAGTAGGTAAAGCCCCCGGTTCGCCCGCGCCCGGGCGGTGCGCCGGTCGAGCGCGCGCACCAGGCCGATGGTGCCGAACTGCGCGTATTGTTCGGATAGACCACGGCTTTCGGCCTCGATCGCCTCATCGGTCTGGCGCGACATGAACCCCGCTGTCGACCAGTAGAGAAA
>CAYFYS010000066.1:0-8326 GCA_964347365.1 uncultured Rhodospirillaceae bacterium
CGGGTCCTCGACGTCGCATCTGATGTTCGCCCGGGTCCATCTGCAGCGGCTCTCCGAAGCGCTGTCCAGCCGCTTCGTGGTGGTCGACCGACAGATCCTGTGGCGCTCGCCGATCCTGTTGACGCCCTATCGGAGCGACTACACCATCGATGCCCAGGCGCTGCAGAGCTTTTTCACCGACGCCTTCGAGAAGGCGGCGCTGACGCCGGCCGATATCGATTCCGGTGCGGTGATCCTGACCGGCGAGGCGCTCAAGCGTATCAACGCGCGCGCTATCGCCGAGCTGTTCGCCGAGGAGACCGGGAAGTTCGTCTGCGCATCGGCCGGCCACAATCTGGAGGCCGTGATGGCCGCCCATGGCTCGGGTGCGGTCGCGCTGTCGCGCTCGGAGGACAAGGTTTTTCTTAACGTCGATGTCGGCGGCGGGACGACCAAACTCGCGCTGTGCCAGTCCGGCGAAGTCGTCTCCACGGCGGCGTTCGCCATCGGCGGCCGCCTGATCGCCTTCGACGAGGACGGCGCGCTGGCGCGCATCGAGGGGCCGGCGGTTGCGGTCGCGCGCGATCTGGGCCTGGATCTTGCGCCCGGCGGCTGGCTGGACCCGTCGGACCGGCGCGCCCTGGTCCGGCGCATGGCCGATGTCCTGGTCGGCTTCATCCGGCGGGAGGCGCCCGACGATCTCGCCCGCGTCCTGCTGGTCACCCCGCCGCTGGCGGACGGGATCGAGCCGGAAATCATCTGCTTCTCCGGCGGAGTCTCGGAGTATGTCTACCAGCGCGAGACCGACGTTCACGGCGATCTCGGCAAGGCGCTCGCCCACCACGTCCACCATGCGCTGACCGACCGGCGTATCCCCTATCCGGTCTACGATCCGGGCCAGGGCATCCGGGCGACGGTCGTCGGCGCCTCGCAGTTCTCCGTCCAGGTCTCGGGCAACACGATCATGGTCTCGAATCCGGACGTGCTGCCGTTGCGCAACGTGCCGGTGGTGCGGATCCGGACCGATCTTTCGGGCGATATCGACCCGGCGGCGGTCGCAGCGGAGATCGGCGCCGCATTGGCGCGTAACGCCATCGTGCCGCAGGAGACTAACGTCGCTCTCGCGTTCAAATGGGCGGGGCTGCCGCTCCATGCGCGGCTGCATGATCTGGCGCGGGGCATCCGGGCGGGGCTCGCCCCCACGATCGCCGACCATCGCCCCGTGGTGCTGATGATGGACGGAGACGCCGGCAGGACGATCGGCCACATCCTCCAGGACGAGATCGCGGTCGGCGTGGAGATCGTCTCCGTCGACGGGGTCCGGCTCCGCGACCTCGACTATGTCGATATCGGCGCGGTGATCCAGCCGACCGGGGTGGTTCCGCTGATCATCAAGTCGCTGCTTTTCGCCACGCCCGATGCGAGCGCCGAGGCGCGCGCGACTTCCCATCTCGGTCGGTAGCGGACCGACCATCCGGCCGGAGGGCGCGTTTCGCGGTGCCGATGACCGTCGCCCCGGTGCGAAGGCCTTGCCTCCGCAAGCCATTGCCCCACTGCCTGGCCTGCGCTATCTCGGACCCGACGGCCCCGTAGCTCAGCCGGATAGAGCGACGGATTCCTAATCCGTAGGTCGCAGGTTCGAATCCTGCCGGGGTCGCCACCGCCGAGGATGCGTTCCCCGGGGTATCCGCACCCCGTTCTGGTGACACGTCTCCACGTTGTCGGGCTGCGCGAAACCGCACGCTTGTCGATGCCGGCTGGCACTGCCACTGTGCGGCCCGCCGCCGTTTCGCCGAAGCCGGTGCCGATCCGTTGACCATGGCCGACCAGCCCCGCCTGCCGCCCCCGCCGACCCGCAGGTTCTGAGATGGCGGCGGTCGGCAGACGGCTCGGCGCCCTGCCCGCGGGCTTCCGCGGGATGCTGTGGATGTCCGCGGCGTCGTTTTTCTTCGCCATGGCCTATGTCGTGATCCGTCGGCTGTCGCAGACCGTGCCGATCGAGGATCTCGTCTTCCTGCGCGCGGTCATGGGGCTTGCGGTGATGATGCCCTGGCTGGCGCGTGAGGGGCTGGCGGCGATCAGGACGGCCCAGCCCGGCATGCATGTCGGCCGCACGGCGTTCACCTATTCGGGGATGATCTGCTGGTTCTACGCGCTGGCCAACATGCCGCTATCCGATGCGACGGCGCTGATGTTTCTGCTGCCGGTCTTTACCGTCCTGCTGGCCGCTTGCTTCCTGCGCGAACGGGTCGACGCGCTGCGCTGGGCGGCGACGCTGGGCGGTTTTGCCGGCGCATTGATCATCATACGCCCCGGCTTGGTCGAGGTGAGCCTCGCGGCCGCAGCGGCGCTCTATACCGCGTTCTCCTACGCTGCGGCGAACGCGATGACCAAGTCCATCCTCAGGACCGAAGGCTCCAACGCGGTCGTCTTCTACGCCTTCGCCGGACTTGCGGTGGCCTCGGTCGGGCCGGCGATCGTTTCCTGGCAGACGCCGGCTTGGCCGGACATCTCGTGGATTCTGGTCTTCGGCCTGCTCTCGGCCGCGGCCGCCCAGTGCATCACCCGCGCGCTCGCCGCCGCGCCGGCAAGCGTGGTGGTCCCTTTCCAGTTCCTCAAGCTTCCCTTCGTCGCCGTGGTCGCGCTGCTGTGGTTCGCCGAGGAGCCCGACCCCTGGACCTGGATCGGCGCGGTGGTGATCTTTGCCAGCACCTGGGCTATCGTCCGTCGGGAGGCCGCCGAACAGCGCGGCGGGCTGCGGACTCCTCCGGGATAAAGCGCCGCGGCCGCTGCGCTCACGGCCGGCCGGCCATCATCCGGACCGCGCGATAGGTCATCACCATCTCGCCGTCCTGGTTGAGGACGTCGTTCCGGGTGGTCACGATCCCGCGGTTGCCCTTGCTGGTGGGGCGAATGTGCGTGACCTCGACCTCGGCGTGGACGGTATCCCCGGCAAAGACCGGCTTGAGCACCTTCTTGTCGACCTCCAAGAGGGCGAGCCCCGTGGTCTGCATGCTGGCCTGGCACAACAGCCCCTCGATGATGGTGTAGGTGCAGGCCGCCGGCGCCACCCGACCCTCGATCGCGCCGTGACCCCGGTTGAACGACAGGTCGGTGAAGATCGTCTCGACCATCCCGGTCACGCCGATGAAATTCACGATATCGGGCTCGGTAATGGTGCGGTTCAGGGTCTTGAAACGATCGCCGATGGTAAGATCGTTCCAGTAGAATCCGATACCGATCGTCCTGGGGGTCATGGGTCTCCTTTCTCCGGGCGTCCGTCGTGGGCCGCACCGGAACGGAACATCGCTTCGATCTCGTCTGCGTCCAGCCCGGCCTCGGCCAGGATCTCGGCGCTGTGCTCGCCGAGCCTGGGCTGTAGCCGGTCGATCGTACCGGGCGAGGCGGTGAACCGGACCGGGATGCCGGGCATCACGATGGCGCCCTCCGTGGGGTGGGTCACCGTCTCGAAGAACCCTACCGCGCGCAGATGCGGGTCCTCGGGCAGGTCTTCGAGTGCGGCGATCGGGGCCGCCGGGATGTCGAGCGCTGCCAGCAGCCGCAGCCAGTCGGCGGAGCTTCGTTCGGCGAAGCATTCGCCCGCCAGGCGGTAGATCTCCTCGATGTTGTCGTTGCGGCTGGCCAGGCTGGAAAAACGCGGGTCCTCGGCGCGGGCCCGCATCCCCACCGCCTCCCAGAACCGGCGCCACTGGTCGTCGGTGTAGGCCAGCATGCACACATGCCCGTCGCGTGTCCGGTATGGCCGGCGCCAGGACGCCAGCACGCGAGGATAGCCGGCGGTGCCTTGCGGCGGTGCGAAGCTCAACCCGTAGAGGTGCTCGGTGAGGTTGAAGGCGGCCATGGTCTCGAACATCGGGATCTCGACGAACTGGCCCTGCCCGGTGTGTGCGCGGTGCAGCAGGGCGGCCATCACCGAATAGGCTGCGACCAGCGCGCAGGTCTTGTCGGCCATGATGGTCGGCATGTAGCGCGGCTCGCCGACCAGCCGTGCCATCAGATCCGCGCTGCCGCTCTGACCCTGGATGACGTCGTCATAGGCCGGCGCGCCGGCATAGGGGCCCTCGGAGAGATAGCCGTGCAGCCCGGCATAGACGATCCCGGGGTTGGCGGCCAGAACGGCCTGGTGGTCGAAGCCGAGCCCGGCGATCTTGTGCGGCCGGATCGAGTGCACGAAGACGTCCGCGCCGGCGATCAGCCGCCACAGCGCATCGCGTGCGCCGGCCTGTTTGAGATCGAGCACCACCGAGCGCTTGTTTCGGTTGACGCCCAGGAAGAGAGCGGCCATGTCGGCGGATCGCGCCGGGCCGGTGCGTCTGGTGGTGTCGCCCTCCGGCGCTTCTATCTTGACCACATCTGCACCCAGATCGCCCATGATCTGGGTGGCGAGCGGTCCGAGGACCACCGAGGTAAGGTCGAGGACCCGGATGCCGTGAAGCGGTCCGTGCGCGCTCACGCACCGGCCTCCAGCGGCCAGCGGGGCCGGGGCGCGAAGTCCAGCCCGTCGACCAGCCCCAACGCCAGCCGTTCGATCCCGGCCCAGGCGACCATCGCGCCGTTGTCGGTGCATCGCCGCGGCGGCGGCGCAACGAAGCCCAGGCCGTTATCGGCTGCCACCGTCTCCAGCCGGCTGCGCAGCGCGGCGTTGGCGGCCACGCCGCCGGCGACGGCCAGCGTCGCGCCGCCCGAGCACCCCGCCCGGAAAGCCGCGATCGCGTTGCCGCACCGCTCGGCCAGCACATCGCCGACAGCCTGCTGGAAGGCTGCGCACAGATCCGCGACGTCGGCCGGACGCAGCCGGCCGGGCGGCAGCGCCTCGATGGCATGGCGAACGGCGGTCTTGAGCCCGGAAAAGGAGAAATCACAGCCCGGCCGGCCGGCAAGTGGCCGCGGCAGGGCGAACCGGTCTGGGTTGCCGGACCGGGCCGCGCGCTCGACCGCCGGCCCGCCGGGAAAGCCCAGCCCGAGCATCTTGCCGGTCTTGTCGAAGGCCTCGCCCACCGCATCGTCGATGGTCGTGCCCAGCCGGCGATAACGTCCGACCGCCTCGACGGCGACGAACTGGCAATGCCCGCCCGAGACCAGAAGAACGAGATAGGGAAAGGCAAGGGGCACGCCCAGCCGCGGGGTCAGCACATGGGCCTCGAGATGATTGATCGCAAGAAACGGCAGGCTGTGCGCGGCGGCGATCGCCTTGCCGGTCATCGTGCCGACCAGCACACCACCGATCAACCCCGGCCCGGCGGTCGCCGCGACCGCGTCGAGACCGGCGAACCCGACTCCGGCCTCGGCCATCGCCCGGCGAATCACCGCATCGATTACCTCCAGGTGTGCGCGGGCGGCGATCTCCGGGACCACGCCGCCGAAGTCGCGGTGGGCGCGGAGCTGGCTGCGCACCACGTCGGCCATCACACGCCGGTCGTGATCGACCACCGCTGCGGCGGTCTCATCGCAGCTCGTCTCGATGCCGAGCACCACCGTCATCGTTCCTCGCGATCCAGCCTGCCGTGCTGGGCTGTGCGCCCGAGCGGGTTTTCGCGCATTCGGCCGCCGGCCCCGCCGGCCGGGTGGTGTCCGGCGCCGGGCGCTCTCGGTATCCGCCGGGACGGATCGCACGGCGCAGCGGCGGTCGTTTTCGGTTTCTTTGACATCCTTCCGTAATTCGCCACATATGATCCGGATTCCGACGGCGGTAGTGATGAGCGCTCGGATCAGGATCGGAACGCGGGGCAGCCCGCTCGCGCTCGCTCAGGCCGGGGCGGTGCGCGCCCGCCTGGCCGCCGCCGACCCCGCGCTGCGGGGCGAGGACGCGATCGAGGTCGTGGTTATCCATACCACGGGCGACCGCGTGACGCAGAGTCCCTTATCGGAGATCGGTGGCAAGGGGCTGTTCACCAAGGAGATCGAAGAGGCGCTGATCGATCCCCGCATCGACGTTGCGGTCCATTCGATGAAGGACGTTGCGACACGCCTGCCCGCCGGCCTGACGATCGCCGCGCTGCTACCGCGCGAGGATCCGCGCGATGCCTTCGTTACCGCCGAACCCGACCACGGCCCCGATGGCCCCGCCGCCCTGCCGGTCGGTGCCGTCGTCGGCACCGCCTCGCTGCGTCGGGCGGCGCTTCTGCGCAACCGGCGGCCCGACCTGCGGATCGTGCCGTTCCGCGGCAATGTCAACACCCGGCTGCGCAAGATCGCCGCGGGCGAGGTCGCCGCGACCGTGCTGGCGCTGGCCGGGCTCAAGCGCTTGGGTCTTGCGGCCAAGGCCCGCTCGGTGCTGCCGTGCGAGGAGATGCTACCGGCGGTCTGCCAGGGCATCATAGGACTGCAGTGTCGCGAGGACGATGCGTGCGTCCGTGACCGGCTGGCCGGGGTGAACGATTCCCGAAGCGCGGTGGCCGCGGCGGCCGAGCGCGCACTGCTTGCCGGGCTCGACGGCTCGTGCCGGACGCCGATCGCAGCCCTGGCCGAACCCGCAGCCGGCGTGTTGTCCCTGCGCGCGCTGGTCGTGCGACCCGACGGTACCGGGCTGGTGGACGCTGCGCGCAGCGGATGCCCCGAGGATGCGGCCGCGATGGGGCGCGATGCCGCCGAAGAGCTGCGCGCCCGCGCCGGGCGCGACTATTTCACGTCGTGACCGCCGGTCCGGTCCGCGCCCTGGTCACCCGCCCGGCCGAGGATACCGAACCGCTGTGTCGACGTCTGGGAGCGCTGGCGATCGAGCCGGTCGTCGAGCCGCTGATGACCATCGCGCCGGTCGGCGGTTCGCTCGACATCACCGGGGCGCAGGCCGTGCTGCTGACCAGCCGCAACGGGGCGCGCGCCCTCGCCGCGGCGACCGGGGTCCGCGATATCGCAGTGCTGGCGGTCGGCGATGCCACTGCCGAAGCGGCCCGTGCGGCGGGATTTGCCGATGTTCTCAGCGCGGGCGGCGCGGCGGCGGACCTTGCCAGGCTTGCCCGCGCGCGACTCGATCCCGGTGGTGGGCGGCTGATCCACGCCGCGGGCGAGACTGTGGCCTGCGATCTCGCCGCCGCGCTGTCGGCAAAAGGTTTCACCGTGGACCGGGAAATGTTGTACAAGGCGGTGCCCGCGACGGCGTTGACGGCGGCCACATCGGCACTGATCGCGCAGGCGCGTCTGGCGATGGCGCTGTTCTTCTCGCCCCGCACCGCGGCCGTCTTCGCCGCGCTCGTACGCGCACACGAACTCCAGGCGACCTGCGCAGCGATTCGGGCCGTGTTCATTTCGCCCGCGGCCGCGCACGCCGCGCGTGCGCTGCCCTGGCACGGAACATGGTGCGCAGCCCGGCCCGACATGGCCGGCTTCATGGCCGCCGTGGCCGCGGCCCGACCAGCGACAGGCCCCACCCGGGACGGGGATGGCTGAGATGTCCGATCCGAAAGAGCCCGAGGAACACCCCATCGAGCACGCCGGCGTGTCCGCTCCCCTCGAGGGGGATGCCGCCCAACCCTGGGGTGCCGGGGCACGCCCGCCGCAGGGAAAGCAAACCGCGCTTTGGGCCGTGGTCACCATGGTCGCTGCGGTCGCGTTGGCTGCGATCGCCTGGCCGGTGCTCGATGGGTTGCGACCGCACGAGCCGGACCCGGCCCTGCGCGCGCTCGCCGGGCGCGTCGACCGGCTGGAGTCCGCGCTGATGCGGATCGAAGCCGCCCAGCCCGTCGCCCGGCCCGATGAGAACGCGGAGGCGCTGGCGGAAACCCGGGCAGCGAGCGCGCACCTGGCCGCGCGCCGCGCCGCGCGGGAGGGCGAACCCGCACGGGCGGCCGCCGAAGCGGCCGCGCACGAAAGCCGCATCCAGGCGCTGGGTGAACGCATCGCTGCGCTCGAGCAGGCCGGTGCGCAACCGGGCCCTCTGGCCGGGCGCCTGAAAGAGCTCGAACGCCGCGTGGCAGCCGGCACCGATACCGCTGCGCGGGAGCGCAACGAGGCCGCGCTCGCCCAGGTCTCGGCGGAGAACCGACGCCTGACCGAGGCGCTGGAGCGCATATCCGGACGGGTCGGCGATCTGGAAACCCGGCGCGCGGCCACGGCCGATGCCGCGAGGGCGCGCGCGCGCCTTGACAGTGACCTGCAGGCCGTCGCCGGCCGGCTGGAGGCGCTGGAGGCCGAGACGCGCCGGCTGGTCGATGCCGGGTTCAGCCGCAAGGGCGATGCCCTGCTGCTGGCGATCGGCCAGCTGCGCGATACGATCGCCTCTGGCCGGCCGTTCGAGGCCGAGCTTCGCGCGGTGCTGGGGATCGCCGGCGAGCACGGCTTCATCGCCGAGGTGGCGATGCCGATCGCACCGCATGCGGCAAGCGGCATC
>CAYFYS010000067.1:0-8319 GCA_964347365.1 uncultured Rhodospirillaceae bacterium
GATCGCCACCACCGAGGGGAAGATCGCAACGAAGACCAGCGAGACCGCCGCGCGCAGGCTCGCCCGGAACGGCTCGTCCGATAGCAACTCCACGGCGAAGAACGGCGCATGCACCGCCGCGCCGACCGCACAGACCAGCGTCAGCAGGGTCAGCGGATGATAACCGCGCGTCATGCGGCGCACGGTAACGGCATAGCCGGCCAGCCCGAGATTGCAGGCGATCAGGATTCCGTCGCCAATATTGAAGCGCATCCCCAACAGCAGCGCGGCGTGACCGCGCGAGACGATATAGAGCACGCCCGCAATGGCAACGAGGGTACCCAGCCACTGGGCGGCGCTGGTGCGTTCGCGCAGTATCAGCCAGGACAGGATGACGATGAAGACCGGCAGCGAGGTCTGCAGTACCCCGCCATTGATCGCCTCGGTGTGGATCAGCGCGACATAGGTCAGGCCGGCACCCATGAAGGGCATCAGAAAGCCGGCAAGGACGACCAGCGGCCAGTTTGCACCCAGCCACGCCCGATCGGCGACGATGTGGCGCCATGCGAAGGGCAGCAGCAGCAACGTCCCGACGGTCCAACGCGTGAATCCCAGCGTATAGGCCGGCACCTCGCCGACGGCCCAGCGGCCGACGACGTAGTTGACCCCGAAGATCACCACTGCCAGCATCATCGCCAGATGCGCCGGCCCCTCGCCTTCGGCGAAGCCCCGGCCCGCGCCGGACCGATCCGAGGGCGCCATGCTCACACGGGGTTGTCGAAGATGCTGACCCCGTAGGTACGCTCCAGGTAGCGGCCGAAGCGGAACTTGCATTCCGGGCCGTCCATCGGCGGGTCGGGGAGGATCTCACCGGCCGGCGCGACCTCCAGCACCACGAAGGATTCCCCGTTGCAGCGCATGACGTCCTCGAGCCCGGACTCCAGCGCATCGGCGGTATCGAAGCTGTAGACGTTGTGCAGGCCCGAAGCGCGCGCGAGCCCGGCATAGTCGGTCTCGCCCCGGTCGGCCATCGCGATCTCGTGGGTCGCGCCGTAGCAGCCGTTGGCGAGCAGGAAATGCGTCAGGTTGGGCAGCGCCATGCGGCGTTCCACCATCAGCATGCCGGGGTTCATCAGGAACGCCCCGTCGCCCGAGAACGCCCAGACCGAGGCCGCCGGGATGCCGCGCGCGATACCGGCGGCAAACAGCGAGGCGAGGCTCATCGAGGCCTCGAGATAGAACACCTTCTCGGTCTCCCCGGTCAGCGCCCACCACATCTCCGAGGCGTTTCCGGCCGAGGTGACGACCACCTGGTCGGTCCAGCGCGCCACCAGCGTCTCGAAGCATGCCAGCATGGGCATGGCCATCACGCGGTCTCCCCGTACAGAAGGTCACGGGTGAAGCCGACCACGACCGGCCGCGCGATAATCCGCGAATGGGCATCGGCGCGCCGGATTTCGCCGAGCTGGTCGCGGCGCTCGACCACGGTGTAGGGCAGATCGATCGCGCGCATCACCGGCTCCAGGTAGAGCCCGTTGGAGACGTGGAACTTGGCCCGGTCGCCGAGCCGGCCGCGCATGGTCACGAAGACCAGCAGCGGCACCATGTAGGTGTAGTTGATCTTGGTGATCGCGTATATGCAGGTCATCAGGCCCGAGGCGCCCATCAGCGCCAGCGACCGCTTGCCGCCGAAGAACGAACCCGAGCACAGCCCGATCGCGGACTCCTCGCGGTTGACCGGGACGTGGTCGAACCGTCCGTCGGCCTCGAAGCGTTCGATCAGCGCAGCGATCCAGCCATCGGGCAGCGAGGCGACCAGATCGACGCCGCAGCCTGCGACCTCCTCGGCGATCGCCGCGGCGACTTCCGCACTGGGCCCCGCCATCGCCGGGCCTCCCTAATAGGACGCCATGCCGGCGCCGACCACCAGGTGCTCCCACGCCCGGGCGACGGACAACTCGCCGGCAAACGTCGCCGCGCACAGCGCGATCTCCTCGTCGGAAAGATATTCGATATCGCCCATCGCCATCGTTTCGCGCTGGAGCTTCGCCGCAACCTGAAGATAGACCGAAGTCATCACCGATTGCTTGATGTTGCCGCCGGCGACGGCACAACCGTGACCGCGCATCAGCGCAACCCGGTTGTCGCCCAGACATTTCGCAAGGTCCCTGCCCTGTTCCATGTCGACCACCAGAAGGTTGGTATGGCCGAACCTGTCGCGGATGTCCCAGACCGGGATCTCGGTCCCGATCGCCGCCCCGACATGGACCAGCGGGCGCAGCTTCACCCCGGTGACGGCAAAGGGGATCACCGCGTGGGAATGATTGTGGACGACGGAGTGGACGTCCGCACGCTGTTCGAAAATCGCGCCGTGGATGAACCGTTCGGCGTACGGCGCACGGTCGCGCGGATCGACCGCCTCGCCGTCCAGCGTGAACTCCATGATGTCGGCCAGCGTGACCAGGCCCGGCGCGCGCGAGCACGACATCAGGTAGCGCTCCGGGTTGTCCGGGTGGCGAACGCTCAAATGGCCATAGGCGTCGACCACGCCCTCGTTGGCCAGGATCCGGTTGCCGATCACCAGATCGCGCATCGCCTGGATCAGATCGCTCATGCTCGCCCCTCCCGGTCGGCCGTGGTCCCCCGACCGGGACGTTCTAGCATGCGGTCCGGGGATGCGCGAGCCGGGCCCGGTTTCAGGCCTCGACGATTCCGGTCACGCCTTGGCTCGGCGTCACCAGGGCCGCGATCGGCGCCCCGCCGAACCCCGCCCGACCGTCGAGGCTTGCGGTATGTTCGGTCAGACGCACCCCGCGCCGCGCGGGATCGAAACCGCGCACCACCTGGCGGCAGCCGAAATAGGGTTGATCGATGCGCTCGAAGCTTTGCTGCGCCCACCAGAAGGCATCGTCCTGGGCATCGAGCGGGCGCCCCGGGTCGAGCCCGGCATTGACGAAGACCAGCGCGCCGTCGTCGCTATAGGCGGCCTGGCGCAGGCTGCTCAGAAAGTCGCGATGACCGGGCGCCTCGCCGAAAGCGTTCCGCAGGTCCGCCGTCCAGCGGCTGAGCATCATCGTCCCCTGGCGTGCGGCGCTGATCCCTTCCTTCGGGTCGCCGCCATAGGCCTCGATGGTGCTGCCGACCCCATGATCGATCATCCATTCCAGGACTTCGGCCGGGTTGACGGCAAATTGCAGTTCGAACAGCCGGTTCCACATCTCCTCCTGGGCGCCGCGCAGGATGGCGTAGTCTTTCACGTCGTTGCCCGGGATGGCGAGGAAGGCACGCCGAAAGGCCAGCAATTCGTCGACGGTCTCGCGGACCGCCCGGCCCCGGCCCAGCACGTTTCCGAGATAGACCAGCCGGTCGCCCTCGACGATCCGGTCTTCCAGGGCGGCATGCAGGGCGGCAAGACCCTGCGCCTCGCCGTGGATCGACGAGACCGCCCAGATCCGGCAGGGGGTCTCAAAAACCGCGAACTTTGCCGTCGGGATCATTCGCCCTTCCGTGTGAGCGCCTACCATACGCTCTGTGACCGCCGGCGGCGAGCCGCCGACGCGCGCTCCGCGGGCGCAACCCGAATCACGGGCGGCCGCACGCCGGTGACGTCTTCGCCCAGGGCAGAACCACGACGGATCGACATCATCATTGCCCCCGCCGGGTCGTCAACGAACCAGCGACATGCCGCCGCATGGACACGCCGGTCGCCTGCGGTCACAATGGCGCGTGCCCGGGCGATGCGGCGGTTCCGCGCCGCCCGGATCCCAATTGCCGGAGGGGCCGATGGCCGAAAAACTGGGTATCGGGGATGCGTTTCCGAAGCTCCAGCTCTCCCTGGTCGACGGCGGGACGCTCGACCTCCCCGACGGGCTGGACTCGCGCTACAAGGTGATCCTGTTCTACCGCGGTCACTGGTGACCCTATTGCCGCCGGCAGTTGGCCGGCTTCGCAGAACACCATGCCGAACTCGACAAGGCCGGCGTCAAGGTCGCCGCGGCGAGCGTTGATGCCCCCGACAAGGCCAAGGAGGTCGCCGACGAGGTACCCTTCCCCATCGGCCACGGCGTCGGCAGGCAGACCGCCGAGGCCCTGGGGTCTTTCTGGGAGGAAAGACGCGGGCTGATCCAGCCCTCGGAATTCATCCTGGATGGCGACAACAAGGTCGTGGCGTCGTCCTACAGCGACGGCCCGCTGGGTCGCTTCGATGCATCCGACGCCCTGAAGCTGATCGCCTTCTACGATTCCCGGAAATAGTCGCTGGGGTGCCGGACGGACGGGCTTCCGTTCGGCCCACCCTACCGCGCGCGCCCCCTGATCTCTTCGAGAACGGGCAGCAGGTGGGTCCTGAAAAGCGCCGGGTTCTCGGACATCGGGAAATGGCCGAGCCCGGGCATGATCTTCAGCCGCGCGCCGGGGATGGCGCCGGCCGTGCGCACCGAGTCCTCGGGCGTGCACGAATAATCGTACTCCCCGGTCAGCAGGTAGAGCGGGCAACGCGCGGTATCGATGCGCGGGATGCGGTCGCGGTAGTCGGAATCCTCGCGGTAGAAATGCAGATCGCCCTTGAACACGCCGGGGCCGGACTGGAGATAGGCCCACAGCGTCTCCCAGCGATACCCGTCCGGCGCCTGCGGCGCGACAAGACCGGAGATCATCGCCGCGCAGACCTCGCCGCCGTGGACGTCGGGCCGGTGGAGCCACGCGGTATCGTACCAGGGCGTCTGGTAGTCGGCGCATTCGAGGCCGATCAGGGCGCGGAACCGATCCGGGTGTTCGGCCGCGATGTGGAGGACGATCCGCCCGCCCATCGAACAGCCCATCAGCACCGGCGTATCGAGCTCCAGCGCATCGACAACCGCCAGAATCGCCTCGGTATAGGCTTCGGTCGTCAGGCGGTAGTCCACCGCCTCGTAGCCCGGCGGGGGAAACGACTTGCCGTGCCAGGGCATGTCGAAGGCGATGACGCGGAAATGCCCGCTCACCTCCGGGTCGACCATCAGGTGGCGATACTGCCGCGAATCCGCACCCGCGGTGTGAAGACACAGCAACGGGATCCCGCTGCCGGCCTCTTCGAAGTATATCCGACAGCGACGCCCGCCCAGTTCCAGCACCATGTAACGGCCGAGGATCTGCTCGAACTCAACCGCCACGGCGATCTCCCGACCCGGCCCGGCCGAGACCGGCCTGCCGCGGCGCGGCAACCAGCTCCTTGACGTAACGCAGATTCGCCATCACCGGTTGGAGGTCGCCTTCGATAGCAGCGGTGCCGAACCGGGTCATCGCCAGCAGGTCGTGATAGCCGGGCGCGGGCACCTTCTGCCAGAACCGCCACCAGGCGTCCGCGCCGGCGCGGATCGCAAAGCGCCAGGGCCGCATCGGAGCCCGGCCGCGCGCGGTGCCGACGATCGCCCCCTGCCGCACCCGCAACAGCACCGGCAGTCCGGGACAGCCGACTTCGATATCGCAGTTCAGATATCGGCCCCGGCGTATCAGGGCCGCATCGTCGTTGACGATCCCCGCCAGACGTTCGAACACGTCGGCGACATCTTCTTCGGTCATCGCAACTCCGTCCTCCTGCGGTGCGGAGTCTACTATCATCGACGGCGGCAGGGTGAGTCCTCGGCACAAGATGAAGATCGCGATCATGGGAACCGGCGGGGTGGGCGGCTATTTCGGCGCCCATCTGGCGCGCGCGCATCAGGTGGGGTTCATCGCCCGCGGGGCGCATCTGGAGGCGATGCGCTCACGCGGCCTCGTGATCACCGGTGCGCGCGGCGACATCGTGCTGCCCGCGGCGACCGCAACCGACGACCCGGCGGCAATCGGCCCGGTCGACGTCGTCCTGTTCTGCGTGAAGCTTTACGACACCCAGGCCGCGGCCGAGGCGATCCGACCGTTGGTGGGGCCGGACAGCCGGGTGCTGTGCCTGCAGAACGGGATCGACGGGCCGCGGGCGCTTGCCGCGCGATTTGGTGAGGACCGTGTCCTGGCCGGCGCGGCCTATGTCGCAGCGACCATCCGCGCGCCAGGGGTGATCGGCTACACCTCGGACATGTCGCAGATCACCTTCGGCCCGATGCGGGGCGCGCCGGACGGCTTCGCCACCGCGTTCGCCGCGCAGTGTCGGGATGCCGGCTTCGCGGCCGAAACGTCCTCGAAGATCGCCGCAACGCTGTGGACCAAGGTCATGCTGCTGGCGGCCAATTCCGGGCTGTCGTGCGTTGCGCGCCTGCCGCCGCGGGCGCTTTATGACGACAAGCTGTCGCGCGCGGTCGCCCTGGAGGCGATGGCCGAGGTCCGCGCGGTCGCCGCCGCGTGCGGGGTCGCGATCGAACCCGGCGCCGAGGACGCGCTGGCCGCCTTGTGCGACACCTACCCGATGGACCTCTACCCGTCGATGTACCACGACCTGATCGGCGGGCGGCGGCTGGAGCTTGACGGGCTCGGCGGGCTGATCGTCCGGCTCGGGGCGGAGTCCGGCGTGCCGACGCCGGTCAACCGCACCCTCTATGCCGCGCTCAGGCCCTACAGGGACGGCGCCTCCACAGGGGCGATCGCCACGCACTCGATCTCGATGTCGAACGGCAGAGGCCACGAGCCGACGGTCACGAACGTGCGTGCCGGCGGCGCATCGCCGAAATATTCGCGATAGATCGCGTTGACCCGTCCGAAATAGGCGGAATTCGCACAGAAGACGGTCGTCTTGACGACCTTGTGGAGATCCGATCCCGACGCCTCGAGAACGGTCCGGAGATTGTCCAGGACCTTGCGGGTCTGCGCCTCGATGTCGCCCTTGATCATCGCGCCCGAGGCGTAGTCCTTGGGCGGCATGCCGGAGACGAACACGAAGCCGCCTGCGCGCACCACAACCGACAGCGGCGGGTCGTCGGGACCGGCCTTGTCGGTGATTCCGGGGACGTGAACGATCTCCTTTTCCATCGCCTTTTCCTTTGATCCCACTGCTGATCCCATTGCGAAAGCACGCCTCGGAAACGGTTCAGCCGCGCTCCTGGAGCAGCGCCTGCCAGTCCGTTTCCGAGATGATCTCCACGCCGAGCGCGGCGGCCTTGCGGGCCTTGGAGCCGGCATCGGCGCCAACCACGACATAGTCGGTCTTCCCGGACACCGAGCCGGCCACCTTGGCGCCCAGGGTCTCCGCGCGCGCCTTCGCCTCGGGCCTGGTCATGGTCTTCAGGGTTCCGGTGAACACCACCGTCTTGCCGGCGAGCACGCCGTCGGCGCCGGGTCGTTCCGGCACGCCGGGCCAGAGCGCGGCATCGAGGTCGTCGAGCACGGCGAGGTTGTGGGGCTCGGCGAAGAAATCGATCAGGTCCCCGGCGACCGAAGGGCCGATCCCGTTGATCGCAACGAGGTCGGCATAGGCCTCGCTCGTCCTATCGGCGGCGGCGATCATCGCCGCGCGCCAGGCCCCGAGCGTGCCGTACGCCCCGGCGAGCAGCCGTGCGGTCGCCTGGCCGACCCGGCGGATTCCCAGAGCAAAGATCAGCCGCTCCAGCGCGACGGCCCGCCTGTCCTCGATCGCCCGGAAGAGATTCTCGACCGACTTTTCGCCCCAGCCCTCGCGGCCGCCGATCGTCTGCCCGCCTTCCGCCTCGCGCGCGGCCAAGCGAAAGATGTCGGCCGGGCTGGCGATCAGCCCCTCGCGCCAGAAGGCCTCGATGTGCTTGCCGCCGAGTCCGTCGATGTCCAGGGCATTGCGGGAGACGAAGTGCTTGAGCCGCTCGACCGCCTGGGCAGGGCAGATCAGCCCGCCGGCGCAGCGGCGCACCGCCTGGCCGTCCTCGCGCGCAGCCAGGCTGCCGCATTCCGGGCAGCGATCGGGGAACGCGAAGGGTTTGGAGTCCTGCTTGCGCCTGTCCTTGACGACGGCCACCACCTGGGGGATGACGTCTCCGGCGCGCTGGACAACCACCGTATCGCCCTCGCGGATCTCCTTGCGGGCGATCTCGTCCTCGTTGTGCAGGCTGGCGCGGCTGACGACGACGCCGCCGATGGTGATCGGGGCAAGATTGGCCACCGGGGTCAGCGCGCCGGTGCGCCCGACCTGGATGGTGATCGCCTCCAGCACGGTCTGTGCCTGCTCGGCCGGAAATTTGTGGGCGATCGCCCAGCGCGGGGCGCGGCTGACATTGCCCAGCCGGTTCTGCCAGTCGATACGGTTGATCTTGCAGACCGTCCCGTCGATGTCGTAGTCCAACCCGGCGCGCGCGGCCTGGATCTCGTCGTGAAACCGCAGCACCGCGTCCACATCGGCGCACACCCGGGACAGCGGGTTGACCTTGAAGCCCCAATCGGCGAGGCTCTGGAGCAGATCCCACT
>CAYFYS010000068.1:0-8303 GCA_964347365.1 uncultured Rhodospirillaceae bacterium
GTCAGGGCGAGCGCGGCCAGATCGATCGGGCGCCGCGCCTCATCGGCCGCCTCGTCCCTGGCAAAGGACAGCGTGGCTTCGAGCATGCCCTGCATCTGGGCCAGATCGTCCTCGGCCTTCCGGCGGTCGGCTTCCTCGGAGATCGCCTCGATCCGCAGACGAAGGCGGGTCAGAGCGGTCCGCATGTCGTGGGAGATCGCGGCAAGCATCTGTGTTCGATCCTCGACCAGCCTGCGCAGGCGCTCCTGCATCTGGTTGAACGTGCGCGCAGCGCGGCGCAGGTCGGGCGAGCCGGTCTCGGGCAAAGGCTCGGCCGTGAACACGTCGCGCCCGATGCGGTCGGCCGCCGCGGCGAAGCGCGCGACCGGCGCGGTCACCCGGCGTGAAACCCAGGTTGCGAAGAGCGCAACCGCAACGCCGCCCAGGACAAACCAGGCCGTCATCCCGGCTGCCCAGCGCAGCGAGGTCAGCTCGGTCGAGGCGGTAAACACAACCCAGGAGCCGTCGTGGAGCCCCACCCCGATCACCGCCTTGCGTCGGCTGGGCAGCAGATCGGGCTGGCCGCCATCGTTGCCGCGGCCATCAAAGTGGCCGCCCCGGCGCCAGCGTCGCGAAAAGCCGCGCCGGCCATGATCGCGGCGACGATGATCAAGGACCGAGATCGACAGGTGGCGACCGTCGAACGCGCCGAGATGGCCGCGGATGACACGCTCGGCCGCCCTCTCGCCCGAGCGCGGCGCCGGGCGGGAATGCGCCAGCGCGACGTTCAAAGTCGGGCTGTCGAGGGCCGCCAGCAGGCTTGCGCGCTCCGCCGCCGGGCGGGCTTCCATCAGCGCCACCACCGCAGCCATGCGATCGACGGTCGAATCGGTGAACAACCTCAGCGTCACATGGGCTCGGTCGCGCACATAGCCGATCATGGACAGCGCCATCAGCGCAAACAGCGCGACCATCAACACCACCGCGATCCGGGTCGAGACGCTGTCGGGCCACATCCGGCGCAGCCCGTTGGCGAGGGTGCGGATCACGTCCGCACCACCGGGTTGGTGAAGATGTAGCCGCCGGAACGGACGGTCTTGATCATCTCCGGGTTCTTGGGATCGGCTTCGATCTTGCGCCGCAGCCGGCTGAGCTGGACGTCGATGCTGCGCTCGAACGGCTGGGCATCGCGGCCCTTGGTCAGATCCAGGAGCTGATCGCGCGAGAGCACGCGCCGCGGTCGTTCGGCAAAAGCCAGCAGGAGGTCGAACTCGCCGGCAGTGAGTTCGACCAACACCCCGTCGGGCGAGAACAGCTCGCGTCGCGCCGGGTGGATCCGCCAGCCGGAAAAGACCAGCGCGGCGTCGGCACCCCCTCTGGACGGCCTGCCCGCGGCCTCGGCGCGGCGCAGGACCGCGCGGATGCGTGCCAGCAGCTCGCGCGGGTTGAACGGCGTGGCGAGGTAGTCGTCCGCACCAATTTCCAGCCCGATAATGCGCTCGGTATCCTCGGCAAGGGCCGTCAGCATGATGATCGGCAATTCGGTCGAGGCCCTCAGTCGTCGGCAGATCGACAGCCCGTCCTCACCCGGCAGCATGATATCCAACACCACCAGGTCGAACCTTCCGTCCTGCAGCGTGCGGTCCATCGCCTTGGCATCGGGCGCGGTGTCGACGCGAAAGCCGTGCTTTCGCAAGTAGCGGCCCGTCAGGTCGCGGATCTCCCGGTCGTCGTCGACGATCAGAATGTGCGGGGACGCGGTCATGGTCGAACTATAGCCGTGCGCCCAGGATGGGCCGGAACGGATTTGTAACGCACGGTATCCCGGTGACGGCCTGAAACGCGCTGTTACAAATCCACCAGCGCGACGAAATACGCGTGCAAAACCCAGCCCCTAGATCTTTTACGTGCGATCACCAATGGAGAATCACATCATGTCACGTCGAACGATCGTCTTGTCGGTATCGTCGATTGCCATCCTCGCTCTGGTCGCCGTGGCCGTGTTCGCGACCGGGCCCGGCGGCGCGGTCGCCCACGGACGCTGGGGTGGCCACGGAGGTTGGGGCGACCACAAGGGCTGGGGCGGCCACGGCGCAAAGGCGCTGTGCACCGAACAACGCGATATCCGTCTGTCGGCCGCGACCGGCTTCGTGGAAGCCTTCGTCAGCTTCACACCGGAGCAGAGCGCGGCGTGGAACACGCTCAAAGCCGCGCTCCAAGCCGGGAGTCAGAAAATCGGCGAGGCCTGCGAATCCGCCGATGCAAAGGCGGAGGCAAACACCGCACCGCAGCGCCTGGCCCGGGTCGAGCTCGCGCTCGGAACCGCGCTCGGGATCGTCCAGGACGTCCGGCCGGCCTTCGAGGATCTGTATTCCAGGCTGTCGGACGAACAGCGTGAGCGGATCGATGCGTTGGCCTCCAGGCACCGCCACCACCGCCGCTGAGCAAACGGCGCGAGGACGCCCTTGCGGCTCTCGCGCTCGGGCGGCCGGCGCTCACCCCGACACCCTCCGGCCGCCCCATTTCTGTAAAGCGCCCCGCCGCATGACACCGCGGGGCGCTTCCTCGTTGTCAGGCGCGCGCTCGGCGGCGTGCGCCCGGCGCCATTGGGGTTTTGCCGCCGCTGGGGAAAGATAGTAACCTATCGAAATTCGTCGTCCATGCATCCGGTGTGGGCAACGACCGGGTCCCGCGCAAGGACCGATCGGCGGGCTGGGCAGGACACGGAACAGACGGGGGCAGCGGCCGATGGCCGTCCGGCGAACGCTCGTTCGTATCGTATTCCTGGGCGTGGTGCCGGCCGCCGCGCTTATCCTCGGCGCACATTACTGGTTGGTCTCAAGCCGCTACGTCACGACCGAGAATGCGTATGTGAGATCGAACGTTATCCAGATCAGCGCGGAGATCAACGGCCGGGTCAGACGTGTCCACGTCGCGGAGAACGGATCCGTAAAAGCCGGCGATCCGCTCTTCAGCATCGATCCGGAACCGTTTCGGGTGGCCCTGGCCAAGGCCGAGGCAAAGCTTGCGATGGTGCGGAGCGATATCGAGGCCCTGCGCGCATCCTATCGCGAGGCCCAGATGGCATTGCGTGAGGCGAACCAGAACGCCGCCTACTACGAACGCGTCTACAAGCGCCAGAAATCGCTGCGCGGCCGTGGGCATGCCTCCGGCGTGGCCTATGAGGAGGCCGAACGGAACCTGCTGACCGCGCGCCAGCGCGCCAGCGCGGTGCGTCAGAAGGGGTTGCAATTGCTCGCCAGGCTGGGCGGCAGCGACGATGTTGCGGTAGAGGCCCATCCTGGTTTCGCCGAGGCCCTGGCGGCGCGCGAGAGCGCGGAGATCGATCTTCGCCGGACGGTGATCCGTGCCCCGGCGGACGGCACGATCAGCCGGGTGCGGCTCCAGGCGGGCGAGTATGTGGAGGCCGGCGATGCGGTCCTGCCCCTGATCGAGGCGGCGCAACCGTGGATCGAGGCCAACCTCAAGGAGACCCAGCTCACCCATGTGCGGATCGGCCAGGAGGCGGAGATCGTCGTCGATGCCTTCCCCGATCTGACATGGCGGGGACGGGTCGTCTCGATCAGCCCTTCGACGGGGGCCGAGCTGTCAGTGCTGCCACCCCAGAACGCCACCGGCAACTGGGTCAAGATCGTCCAGCGCGTACCCGTCCGGCTGGAGGTCGATCCGTTCCCCGGTCGGCCCTTCGCCATGCCCGCCGGGGTCAGCGCGGCAGTCAGCATCGATACCATGCGTGAGGCCTCGCTGTTCGGCATGATGGGTTCCGCACTCGCTTTCATGGCCGAGGGCAAGTGAGGGCTTTCTCCGGCGCCGATCACGCCGGCTCGAGGTTCGCGCGCGCGATGGTCACCTTGGCGGCCATGATGGCGACGACCGTCGTCATCCTGGACATGACCATCGCCTCGATCGCGCTGCCCCACATGCAGGGGGGGCTCGGCGCCAGCCAGGATCAGATCGCCTGGGTGATGACGACCTATTTCGTCTGCCAGTCGGTCTCCACCGCATGCACCGGATGGATCGCCGAACGGCTCGGCCGCCGGCGCACGTTCATCTTCTCCCTCGGCGGCTTCATGGTCTTTTCCGTCATGTCCGGCAGCGCCGGCTCGCTGGGGGAGATCCTGATCTACCGCGCCTGCCAGGGCGCGCTCAGCGCACCGGTGATCCCGATCTCCCAGGCGCTGATGCTCGACAACTACCCGCCCGACCGACACGGCCACGCGCTCGCTCTGTGGGGAACCGGGGTGATGTTCGCGCCGGTCATGGGCCCGGTCGTCGGCGGGTTCCTTACCGAGCATTACGGTTGGCCGACGATTTTCTTCGTCGGCATCCCGTTCGCGCTGGTCGGGGTGGTGATCGCGCTCGTCTACATGCACGAGACCAAAGCGGCGGGCGCCCGGCGGTTCGACGTCTTCGGCTTCCTCGCCCTGGCGTGCGCGCTCGCCTCCATGCAGCTCATGCTCGATCGCGGCGAGCTCAAGGGCTGGTTCGAGTCCCCGGAGATCGTCATCGAGGCGACCCTGGTGATCCTGGGCCTGTACATCTTCGTCGTCCATTCGATGACCACCGACAACCCGTTCATCTCGCCCGGGATCCTGGCCGACCGAAACCTGGTCCTCGGCCTGTTGTTCATGTTCCTTCTCGGGGTGTGCGTGCTGGCGCTCAACGTGATCCTGCCGATGTTTCTGCAGCTCCTGCGCGGGCTGCCGGTCCTGACGGCCGGGCTGGTCATGGCGCCGCGCGGCCTGGGCACGGCGGTCTCGCTGCTGGCGGCGGGCTGGCTGGTGCGCCGCATTGACGGCAGGGCGGTTGCTGCGCTGGGCTTCGCCTGCGTGGCGGTCTCCTCTTACAGCCTGTCGCGGTTTTCCGCCGACGTGGAGCTGATGGACGTCACCGTCGCCGCTTTTTTCAACGGGCTCGGAATCGGCTTTGTCTGGGTGCCGCTGACGGTGATCGCCTTCGAGACCCTGCCGCCGCGCTACCGCACCGAGGCCTCGACACTGACCAGCCTTGCCCGCAATTACGGCTCGGGCGTGGGCGTGTCCGTCGTCGTGGCGATCCTGGTGCGCACGCGCTCGGTCTCCTATGGCGAGCTGACCGAACGGGTCCATCCCTTCAGCGAAGGCACCCAGGCACCCTACCTCCCCCAGCTCTGGAGCCTGCACTCCGAGGCCGGGCGGCTTGCGCTCGACGGCGAAATCTTTCGCCAGGCCCAGGCGATCGGATTCGCCAACGACTTCTACGCCCTGTCGATCGCCTCCATCGTGACGATTCCCCTGCTGGCACTGCTGCGCACGCGCGGCCCGACCAGGGAAGAAGCGGCGCGATGAAGATCGCCAACCTGCCCCGTCTGCGCAGTCTGTTGAAGAAGCTCCACGCAGCCCCGATCGCCTGGAACGCCCCTTACGTCGCTGCGACCGCCGGGCAGGAGGCGCTTGATTTCATCGCCATGGCGGCCGGCATGAAACCGGTTTACCTCACCGGGCGCGGGTTCGACGAGGCCGGCTGGCGCGAAACGGTCGAGGCGGTCGCACGGACCGGCGGGTTCCATGTCCACGCCGGGCCGTACTGGTATGCTGGGCCGACGGACGAGACGCTTCCGGCCTGGTTCATCGCGCCGGCCCGCGAAAGGCTGGCGGCCGGTCGCGCGTGCTACGTCGCCAAGACCAGGCGGATCGCTTGCGAGCTTGCGGAACTCGCCGCAGGCGCGCCGCCGAGCCTTGCCCAGGAAGCCCGGCTGTTGGGCTTTCCCGAGTGCTGCGTTGCCGCGCATTACGCAGCCGCGGCAGCGCTCGAGCGCATTCGTTTCGATTTGATCCGCGTGCGCGCCGGCGGCAAGGAGGCCGAGATGCGCCGTCTCGCAGCGACCGGACAACCGATCCTGCCCGAAACGGACGCCGAGCGCGCCCGCATGGCCGAAGCCGTCCAGATCCGGCCGGCCCGCCATACGAGCCTGAATTTGTGCCCGGCGTGCGCAGCGGATCCGCAAAGCCCCGGCCAGCGCGTCGCCGCCGGTTATGCCGCGCTGGCCCGCGCGCTCGCCGATCGCCGCGCGGCCACAGGTGCCGGTTCCGGCAGCGCCCCGTCCGGAACGGCGGGCCGGCCTCCCACCCGACGGCGCCGACCGCCGCAACAGAATCGATCGATGTGATATAAGAGCCGGGCAACCGCGGCGGGGAAACGCAAGAGCACGCCATGCCCAGGGTGTTGAGCGACAGCCAGATCGCCGCCTATGAACGCGACGGCTTCGTCTTCCCGATCCCGGTCATGTCCGGCACGCAGGCTGCCGCGTTGTGCCGGCGGATGGAGCAGGCACGGGCGGCCGGCGCGCTGCGCGGGCCGGGCGGGACGAAGTTCTATCTGCGTTTTCCCTGGGTCCATGCGCTGGCGACGCGCCCGGCGCTGCTCGATGCGGTCGAGGATCTGATCGGGCCGGACATACTCCTGTATCACAACACGGTCTGGTCCAAGGAAGGCGGCAGCCCGGATTATGTAAGCTGGAACCAGGACAACTCCTATTTCGGCCACTAACCCTGCGAGGTGCTCACCGGCTGGGGCGCGCTCACCCCGGCCACGGTGGAAAGCGGCTGCATGGAATTCCTCGCCGGCACACACAAGCGCGGCCAACTGCGGTTGAAACCACCCCGGATCGGCGGGGCGAACATGCTCTCCAGCGGCCAGACGGCCGAGATCGACGCCGCTGGTGCCGCATCCATCTCGGTTGAGCTTCAGCCCGGCGAGGCTTCGATCCACCACGCCTTCCTGGTTCACGGCTCGCGCCCCAACCGGGCCACCCATCGCCGCATGGGCGTATCGCTGATTTACCACCCGCCGCATCTGCGCCAGATCGGCGCAGGCCGCACCAGCGCGCTGCTGGTGCGGGGCAAGGACCGGTTCGGCCATTTCGACCACGAACAGCCGCCCGGATCCGAGGATGACGCCACAACGATCGCCCGTCACGAAACCGCGGTCGCGAAATACCGCAACAAGGTCCGCGAGCTCGGCAACGCGACCGTCGCCCGGTTCGACTGATGGATCAGTCCAGGCCGGCCGATCGCCGGGGTGCGCCCCGCACGCTGTTACGCAAAATCTGGGACGATCATGCGATCGCCGAAGGCGAAGCCGGCCAGGTGCTGGTCCATATCGACCGGCATTTCGTCCACGAAGGATCGTTCCATGCCTTCGACATTCTCGCCCGGCGCGGGGCTTCGGTACGCCGGCCCGATCGGACCTTCGGCGTAGCCGACCACTACGTGCCGACCGTCTCGCGGCGGGCCGCCGATGCGGCCGATGCGGAACGGCGCGCGCTGATCGAACGGCTCGATGCCAACACCCGCGCGCACGGGATCGCGCGGTTCAGCATCGACGATCCGCGCCAGGGGATCGTCCACGTGGTCGGGCCGGAACAGGGTCTGACCCAGCCCGGGCTGGTGATCGTCTGCGGGGATTCGCACACCGCCACCCACGGCGCGCTCGGGGCGCTCGCCTTCGGCATCGGCGCCTCGCAGGTCGCCCACGTGCTCGCCACCCAGGCGCTGTGGATGGTTCGACCGCGGACCATGAGGGTTGTGGTCGACGGGCCGGCGCCGCCGGGCGTGACCGCCAAGGACATGGCGATCGCGATCATCGCGCGCATCGGAGCCGGCGGCGCGCTCGGCCATGCGATCGAGTATGCCGGGCAGGCCGTGCGCGCGCTGTCGATCGAGGGCAGGCTGAGCCTGTGCAACCTGTCGATCGAGGCGGGCGCGCGAGCCGGGCTGATCGCCCCGGACGACAAGACGATCGCCTATCTTGCGGGGCGGCCGTTCGCGCCCCGGGGCACGCTGTGGCACCGCGCGGTCGCGCATTGGCGTTCGCTGCCCAGCGATCCCGACGCCGTCTTCGACAAGGAGGTGTCGGTCCCGGCGGCCGAGATCGCACCGATGGTCACCTGGGGAACGAGCCCCGACCAGGCCGTCGCCGTGACCGGGCGTGTCCCCGATCCCGAGGCGGCGCCGGATCCCGAGACCCGCGCAGCAATGGCTGCAGCGCTCGTCTACATGGAGCTCGTCCCCGGTCAGGCGATCACCGACATCGCGATCGACCGGGTCTTTGTCGGCTCGTGTACCAACGCACGGATCGAGGATTTGCGCGCGGTTGCCGCCATCGCGCGGGGCAGGCGCGCAATGGTGCCGACGCTGATCGTGCCGGGATCGAGCCTGGTCAAGGCGGAGGCTGAACGCGACGGTCTCGACCGGGTTTTTCGCGAGGCTGGTTTCGAGTGGCGGGAGTCCGGCTGTTCGATGTGCGTCGGCATCAACGGCGAC
>CAYFYS010000069.1:0-8282 GCA_964347365.1 uncultured Rhodospirillaceae bacterium
GGTGGCGATCGCCGCCTATGCCGCGGCGCCGATCGCCGGCGCGAACCCGATGATGACCGGGCTGCAGGCGATCCGGATCGCTGCGGTCGGCTTCATCATTCCCTTCGTGATGATCTACAATCCCTCGCTTGCCCTGGTGGTCGGGTTCGACTGGGCGTCGTTCCTATGGATCGTCCTGCGCCTGCCGGTGGCGATCTGGCTGATCGCGACCGCGTGCAGCGGCCATGACAGGTACGGCCTGTCACCGCTCGTGCGCGGGTTGCGCATCGTTTGCGGATTCGGAATGCTGTGGACCGACGTGCCGGTCGCAACGGTCGGGTTTGCCGGGGGGCTTGCGCTGATACTGTTCGATCGGCTGCGCAAACCGCCGCGGCCCGTTTCCGCCCCCGCCGGCGACGGTGGCCAATCAATCGGATCGACGAACCGACAGACGGGAGGTTTCTCATGAAACGGATCGCCATGCGGCTGACGGCGGCGCTCGGCGCCGGCGTCTTCGCACTCGGCCTGGCCGGCGCGCTCCAGGCCAAGGACTATTTCAAGATGGGCACCTTCCCGCCCGGAACCACGGTCTTCATCGCCATGACCGCCTTCGCCAATGCGGTCAACAAATACGTTCCCGATATGGAGATCCAGGTCTCGGCGACCGGCCCGGCGACCCAGCACATGCTGATGGTCACCCAGGGAAGGATGGACTTCACGCTCTACGCGCAGACCGCCTATCGGCTGATGTACAAGCAGATCGGACCGTTCAAGCGGCTGAAGGACGGCCCGGAACGGGTGAAGCGGCTGGCCCAGGTGTTCACCTTCCCGATCGGGCTGTACCACTTCGTCGTCTACGCCGATTCGGGGATCGGCGACCTCGCCGACATCAAGGGCAAGAAGGTCTTCATCGGACCGCCGGGCGGGGTTGCGACCCGCAACGTGCGGCTGATCATCGAAAGCCAGACCGGCTATCTGCCCGGGCGCGACTACCAGCAGGTCAAGATGGGCTGGGGACCGGCCGCCCAGGCCTTCCAGGACCGCAAATACGACGTGTGGATCCCGACCACCAACGCGCCCAGCCCGCAGGTCCAGCAGATCGCGCTCAACAACAGAATCCGCCTGCTCAACCTGGACAAATCGAAGTTCGACCACGCGGCCTGGCGGCAATACAACGCCCAGCCCGGGCGTCTCCTGGACACCATCGGCCCCGATGTCTACGGGGCGAACCAGGTCAACACCGAGCCCGTCGTCGCCACCGGCGCCTGGGTCGGGCTCGGCGCGCGGGCCTCGATCCCGGCCGGGAAGATGTACCGGATGGTCAAGGCCTTCTGGGAGCATATCGACGAGGCGCACGCGATGGCCAAGTGGATGAAGGATGCGGTCGACATCGCCCATGCGGCCAAGCACACCGCAGGCGCCATCCATCCCGGGGCCGCCAGGTACTACCGCGAGCGCGGCATCGAGATCGAGAGCCCCTACCTGCTGGTGGGCAAGTAGACAAGACGGACAATTGGGTCGGGCCGGTATTTCCGCCGGCCCCGATCGTTGCCGGCGCGTCACGCCCCGGCGAGCTGGTAGAAGCGGATCATGTTGTTGTAGAGCAGGTTGCGCTTGACCGGCTCGTCGTGCTCGTTGGAGGCGATGAATTCCGGCAGTTCGGTCGTCAGGTCCTCCTCGGTCGGCTCGTGCGGATAGTCCGAGGCGTAGAGGATCCGCTCCGATCCGATGGCGTCGATGGTGTATTTGAGCCCGCGCTCGCCGAGCTCCATCGAGACCCAGAAATTCTCGCCCTCGCGGATGTATTCCGACGGGCGCTTCTTCAGCCGTTTGCGTGCTGCCGCCCCGAAGATCGAATCGTATTCGTAATCCAGACGGTCCATCATGAACGGGACCCATGTACAGCCGCCCTCCAGAAAGGCGATCCGCAGGCCCGGGAACGCGTCGTAGACGCCTGAGAAGATGATGTCGGTAAGCTGGATCATCAACGGGAAGGGGTGCTCAAGGGCGTGCACCTTGACGAACTCGTCGAAATGGTCGAAGCCCAGCCCGCGGCTCGGCGCACCATGGATGGCCAGCGGCATGCGGTGTTCTTCCGCCGCTGCGAAGATCGGCCGGAAGAACCGATCGCCGTAGGTCCTGCCCAGCCGGGTCATCGAGGGCAGCAGGCAGACCGGGAAGCGCACGCGCTCGGTCTTGCAGCGCGCGATCTCCGCGGCCGCGGCCGCGGGATCCTGGACCGGCAGGAGGCCCGCGCCGAAGAACCGCTCGTCCTGGCTGGTATAGCGGTCCTCCAGCCAGTTGTTGTAGGCCGTCGCGGTCGCGCAGGCCCATTCGACGTCGGTGATCAGCCCGGCACCGAGCCCGGCGGTGGGGTAGAGCACCGTCCCCTCGATGCCGATCAGATCGGCCGTCTCGCGCCAGATATCGGCGTTGGTGTGGAAATACCTGCGGCTCGAATCCTCGGTCGCGTTGATCACCCCGCGCGCCCAACCGTCCAGGCTCGGCCAGATGCCGAAGGTGCGCTGCAGCCGGATGTCCTTGAACCGGCCCTCGTAGTATTGCAGCAGCTCGTCATCGTCCTCGAGCACGTGCCCGTCGCCGTCGAAAACCGGAAAGGGATGTTTCGCCATGTGCCGTCCGCCTTTTTGTCGTGGACCGGAGCCGGATCTTCACCGAGACCGACGGCGGGCACAACCGTTGCCTGTCCCGCTGCGAAGGGCCACCATCGCGCCGCAAGGCGAGGGAGGGCGACGTGCTGAGGACGGGCGAGGAATATCTTCGTAGCATCCGCGACGGGCGGGTCGTCTATGTCGGCAGGGAACGGATCGCGGACGTCACCACCCACCCCGCCTTCGCCAACGCCGCGCGCATGTACGCGGCGATGTACGACCTCAAGCGCGCACCGGAAACGGCCGGCATCCTGTCCGTGGACGACGGCGGCGAACGATACAGCGCCTATTTCCTCAAGCCCCGGGACCGCGCCGGGCTCGAACAGCGCACCGCCGCCCACCGGGCGATCGCACGGTTCTCGCACGGGCTCCTGGGCCGGTCGCCCGACCACGTCGCAAGCTCGGTCACCGGGCTGTCGATGGGCTCGGCCGTGTTCGACCGCGCCGGGGCCGATTTTGCGCAGAACATCGATGCCTATTATCGCCACGTCCGCGACAACGACCTCTACCTGGCCTATGCCATCCTGCCGCCGCAGGGTGCGCGCAAGCCTGAACTCTACCAGACCTCCGACCGCGCCCCGCCGACATTGCGGGTCACCGCCGAGGACGGCGGGGGCGTGGTGCTCAACGGCATGAAGATGCTGGCGACCGGCGCCGCCTACGCCGATGAGCTGTGGATAGGCAACATCCTGCCGCTCGCTCCCAGCCAGGTGAAGGAATCGATCACCTGCGCGGTGCCGGTCAATGCGCCCGGCGTTTCGCTGTGGGCGCGCAAGCCGATGACCGCCGACGGCGGGATCGAGTTCAACAACCCGCTGGCCCACCGGTTCGACGAATCCGATTCGATGATCGTCTTCGCCGATGTCCGCATCCCGTGGGAGCGCGTCTTCGTCCACGACGACCCGGAGCTGTCGCGCGACATCTATGTCCACACACCCGCCCACTTCATGTCCAACCACCAGTCGAACGTCCGCTTCGCCGCCAAGCTGCGGCTCCTGGTCGGCCTTGCCAGCAAGATCGCCCGTTCCAACGGCGCGCGCGAGGTGCCGGCGGTGCGCGAGGTCCTGGGCGAGCTCGCATCGATGGAGGCGGCCTATTCCGGGCTGGTCGACGGCCAGCTCCAAAGCTTCGAGGAGACCGGCAACGGTTACGTCCACGTCAACAAGCGCACCATGTACGCGGCCATCAACTACGCGGTGGAGAACTACGGCAGGATCTGCGATCAGATTCGCACGCTGATGGGCGGTGGCGTCTTTCAGATGCCCGCCAGCATCGACGTCATCGAGGACGAATCCCTTCGCGAGGTCTTCGAGACCTACTGGTCTACCGGCGAGGAGACCGCGGTCGCGCGCATGAAGCTCTTCCGCCTGGCCTGGGACATGCTGGGCTCGGAGTTCGCCATGCGCCACGACCAGTACGAGAAGTTCTATGTCGGCCAGCGCTTCATCGTGCGCGGCTACAACATGGAGCACACCCCCTGGCAGGAGTTCGAGGGGCTGGCCGAGGACATCATGGCGCGCTACGGCGTGCCGGCGACCGGCCGGCGCACCGTGGAAACCTCCGATGGCCGGAATTGAAACTTGCAGCTTCGCCGCACCTGCACCATCTTCATTGCTGGGATTGCGGGGAGGCGAGAGGATGGCAGGCCGCATCATCGGTGCGCGGGTGTTGGTAGCGGTCGTGATCTGCGCCATGGCGGCCGGCGCGGCCGCGCGGGAGGCCGCAACCGGGATCGCGATCTTTGCCGGCGGCTGCTTCTGGTGCGTCGAATCGGATTTCGACAGCGTGCCGGGGGTCCTGAAGACGGTCTCGGGCTTTACCGGAGGGCATGTCGCGAACCCGACCTACCGGCAGGTCACGATGGGCGAGACCGGGCATCGCGAGGCGGTGCGGATCACCTTCGATCCGTCCAGGGTCTCCTATGCCGAGCTGCTGGAGATCTTCTGGCGCAGCGTCGATCCGACCGATGCGGGCGGCCAGTTCTGCGACCGGGGCCGCTCCTACGAGACGGCGATCTTTGCCAACTCCGCCGAACAGCGCCGCCTTGCCGCCCTGTCCAGGCGGCGCATCGACGAGTCCGGAATCCTGAAGAAGAAGATCGTCACTCCGATCGAGGACGCCGGTCCGTTCTATGCCGCCGAGGATTACCACCAGGACTATTACAGGAAGAGCCCGCTGCGCTACCGGTTCTACCGCTTCCGCTGCGGCCGTGACGCGCGGGTAAGGGACGTCTGGGGCGATCAGGCCCACCGCGGCATCGCCAAGCACTGAGCCTTCGCGCGGCTCATGCCAGCGAGACCTCGCCCATCTTGAGGAACTTTTCGCGGCGGTGGGCGAGCAGAGCCTCGCGGTCGAGTGCTGCAAGCCCCGCCAGCGCTTCGGTGATGGCTTCGCCGACCTCGGCGATCGCAAGATCCGGGCGGCGGTGGGCGGCGCCCAGCGGCTCCTCGATGACGGTATCGATGATCCCGAGCTTCTCCAGGTCGGGCGCCGTCAGGCGCAGCGCCTCGGCCGCCTCGCGCGCGTAGTTGCCGTCGCGCCACAGGATCGAAGCACAGCCCTCCGGCGAGATCACCGAGTAGATCGAATGCTCCAGCATCAGGATCGCGTTTGCGGCGGCGATCGCGATCGCACCGCCAGAGCCGCCCTCTCCGATCACCACCGAGACGATCGGCACCCCGACCGACAGGCAGGTCTCGATTGAGCGCGCGATGGCCTCGGCCTGGCCGCGTTCCTCCGCGCCGATTCCCGGATAGGCGCCCGGCGTGTCCACCAGGGTGATCACCGGCAGGTCGAACCGGTCGGCGAGCCGCATCAGCCGCTGCGCCTTGCGGTAGCCCTCCGGCCGCGGCATGCCGAAATTGTGGCGCACGCGGGATTCGATCTCCGCGCCCTTCTCCTGGCCGATGACCACGACCGAGCGACCGCGGAAACGCCCCAGACCGCCGATGATCGCCGCATCCTCGGCGTACAGCCGGTCGCCGGCCAGCGGTTTGAAGCCCTCGATCAGCGCGTTCAGGTAATCGATGCAGTGTGGCCTGTCCGGGTGGCGGGCGACCTGGACGATCTGCCAGGGTGTGAGTTTGCCGTAGGTCTGGCGCAGCAGGCGCTCGATGCGGCCTTGCAGCCGCTGCACCTCGTCGGCGATCTTGATGTCGTTGATATCGCTGAGGTGGCGCAGCTCCTCGATCTTGCCCTCGAGCTCGGCGATCGGGCGCTCGAAATCGAGAAAGCTCGGCATCCGGCCGTCGGTCATGGTTCAGGTCCGCCGCGCCAGCGGATGACACGCCTGTACGAGCGCGTTGGGACGCTCATCGGCAAGATGGGTGTAGATCTGCGTCGTTGCGAGGTCGGAATGGCCCAGCATGCGCTGCACGCTCCGCAGGTCGGCATCGCGCGCGAGCAGATGGGTTGCGAATGCGTGACGCAGCACATGCGGGCTCACCCGTGCGGGGTCAAGCCCGCATTCGCGCGCCAGTGCCTTGAGTTCGCGCGCGAAATACGCACGGCTCAGGTGACCGCTCCGGCTGCGTGACGGAAACAGGAAGGGCGATGACGCGCGGTGAGGAAGCGTGGTCGCGCGTACTTTCATCCAGGCCTGCAGGGCGGCCTGCGCCGGTGCGCCGATCGGCACCAGACGCTCCTTGGCTCCCTTGCCGCACACCCGCAGGATACCGCCCTCGCCGCCGAGTGCCGCCAGCGGCAGCGAGACCAGCTCGCTGACCCGCAGCCCGGCGGCATAAAGCACTTCGAGCATTGCGGTCAGTCGCACGCCGGTGGCATCGCTGCGGGGGCGCGCAGCCGCTATCAGGGCCGCGACCTCGGACTCGCCCAGTACCGCAGGAAGGCGCCTGCCGCGCCGCGGCGGATCGATTCCGGCGACCGGGTTGTCCGCGCGCAAGCCTTCGGCGAGGAGAAAGGCGAATAGCTGGCCCAGCGCGGACAGCCGGCGCGCGGCGCTGCGCGGCCGCAGGCCGCGTTCGGCGAGGTTGGCCAGATAGGCCCGGATGTTCGTCGCATCGGCTTCGGTCAGGCCGCCCTCGCCGCGCAGGAAACGGGCGAAATCGATGATGTCGCGGCGATAGGCCGCAACCGTGTTGGGCGCAGCGCCGCGTTCGGCCACCATCATTTCGAGGAAAGCGTCCAAGTGGCGGGACGCCACGTCGTCGGCTTTAGCCATCACAGCCCGCTGGCGACGGCGGTTTCCAGCGCCAGCGCGTGCGCTTCGCGCGCGAGCCCGATCCGTCGAAGCCCCTCGACCGCCGCGCGGATCGTCGTGGGATCGGCGCGGCCGTCCCCCCGTTCGCCCAGGCCGAGCAGGGAAATCAGCACCGTCTCGCCGATCCTGCCTGCCGTTGCGGCTTCCGCCAAGGCGTTCTTCCAGGCGACATCGGGCGCGGTTGCCCGCAGCGTCGGTCCGGCGGCGGCGAGAAGCGATGCCCAGCGTCCCGGTTCGATGCTGCCACCCCTTCCCTCCAGGAGCGACATCAGCAGGACCGCCTTCTCGCGGCCCGCTGCGGTGTCGGTCGCGCGAACCGCTTCCAGCCATGCCGTGAAGGAAGCCGGCTCGACCGCCGCGGGCATGTCCGGCGGGACCACGAACCGACCGATGCCCCACAGCCGGATTTTCGCCTCGCGCGCCCGATCTTCGTCCGCTTCGGCGAGGTCCAGCCAGAGCTGCGCGCGCGCGACATCGCCGGCCGACAGGAGGCCGAGCACGGCGTCGTGGGCAAACCACAACAGCCCCGGGTCGGGCCGCATGGTCTGCAACAGCGGCACGCTGGCCGCCAGCAGAACGTCCCAGCCGCCCTTCTCGCGGGCGAGGTCGTAGCCCTGGCGCAGCAGCCTCGCCCTGGCGGCGTCGTCACCGGCAGCCCGGGCGCTGCGCAGTAGCAGGGCGCGGCCGCGCGGGCCCCAGTCGGCCTCGGCCGAACGCAAGGGTTCGGCCATCGCATCGGCATCGAAGGCTACGGCGTCGTAGATCTCGCCCAGGGTGTCGGCATCGATCGCACCGTAGCCGTAGGCGCGTTCGGCCGCGATCAATCGCAGCCCGAGGTCCGCGTTGGGGCTGTCGGCCGCCGCGCGCAGCACCGCCGGCCGGTCCGAGCTCAGGACATCGGCGGGGACCCGGGCTCTGGCTGCGCGCATCATCGCCAGGTCCAGACCCGACGGATCGGGCAGGCTCTCGACCTCGGCGTCCTCGCCGCTGGTCAACGCCTCCATCAGCGCGAAGAACGCTTCGGAGGCGTTTCCGGCGCGCTCGCGCAGGGCGTCGATCATCAGCCCGGCGCGCAGGCTGTCGCCGGAAAGCGTCAGACAGAACGCGCGGGCGCGCCGCCAGTAGGCCTGTTTGAACCGGCGAGCATGGCGGCGCACCATCTGGCACGCGCCGGCGTTGTCGTTGTGCAGGAACGACGCCTCCACCGCCGCCCGCGCGAGGCTCTGATCGACGCGATCGGCCGCGGCCAGAGCGGCCAGCCGGCTCGCTGTGACGATCGCGCCCAGAGCGACCAGCCGCTCGACCCGCAAGGTCAGCATGTTCGCGCCCCGGGACGGTCCGCCCGGCGCCTCGGCGCCGGTGCTAAGCAGCCGCATCGCCAGTGCGCGCGCCCCCCCCCAGGAGGTCTTGAC
>CAYFYS010000070.1:0-8249 GCA_964347365.1 uncultured Rhodospirillaceae bacterium
CGCTCGGCAACGACGTCCGCCGATCCGGGGCGCCGTTCGGCGGCGGCCAGGCGGTGATGATCGATCACCAGGCCGGGGTGCTGATCGGCGGTTCCGATCCCCGCAAGGACGGTTGCGCGTTGGGTTATTGAGGATGCAAGGGGTTCGGCATAGTCTGGCCGGACGCTGCGGAAAGGACCGGTCATGGCCAAGCTGCGCCACATCGCGATCGCCTGCGCCGATGTCGAGGCGACCGCGAAGTTCTACGAGGAGGTCTTCGGCATGGAACGGGTCGGGACCTCGGAGTCCTCGATCGCCGATGGGGTCTACCTGTCCGACGGGGTGATCAATCTTGCGGTGCTCGACTACAAGCCCGACTAGGCTGCCGGCGAGGAGCGCGGCAAGGATTACGTCGGGGTTCACCATTTCGGCTTCCATGTCGACGATCTGGAGGCGGCGGAGAAGGCGATCGAGGCCCATGGCGGGGCGTTCTTCCTCGACCTGCCGGTGGACAAGGACTCGCTCTACTACGAGAAGAAGTACCGCGACCCCAACGGCATCATCTTCGACATCTCCCACAACGGCTGGGTCGGCACCAGCAAGTAGCCTCCTGCGCCGGCTCACACGAACGGGTCGGGGCAGGGCTGGCCCAGCGCGACGGCGCCGTGGATCGCCCCCTGGACGTCCCAGGTCAGCGCGATGTGACGGGCAACGGCATGGGAGTCACGCCAGGCCCGGTTGACGGGATCGTCGCGCGCCAGCCCGCCGGCGCCGGAGAGCGGCAGGATCCGGTCGATCGCACGGCAGCACATGCGGGCCGCATAGCCGTTGTCGCGCCGATAGCGGGCGCGCTGTTCCAGCGGGGGAATGTCGCCCGTCTCGCCCCATGCGATGATCTCGTGCCGGTTGCGATCGATCAGGGCGAAGCTGGCA
This sequence comes from uncultured Rhodospirillaceae bacterium, assembly GCA_964347365.1. Classification (GTDB taxonomy): domain Bacteria; phylum Pseudomonadota; class Alphaproteobacteria; order MPNO01; family MPNO01; genus CAYFYS01. The sequence goes on from CAYFYS010000070.1 coordinate 913, forward strand.
TCGATGTCGGCGAGAGATTCCGCGACGCGGAGCTGGACACTCTGCTGAGCGGCGATCCCGACGCCTGTGAAGGAGCGCTTCCCGGCAATTGCCTCGATAACGGCCTCGAGCGCGCCGCGTGCCGCACCGATTACCGTGCCGACCAGGTTGAACGAGAACACCGCAAGCTGCGGAAGACGGTAGAGATAGCCGTCGTTGACCGCGCGGCCGGGCCCGTTGCCGTCGCACATCGCGCGCACGCTGCCCAGCCTGTAGTCGGGGACGAACACGTTGTCCAGGATCAGATCGTTGCTGCCCGTGCCCGCCAGCCCGGTGGCGTTCCAGCAATCCTCGATCCGGCAGTCCGACAGCGGAACCAGCGCGAAGAAGGCCGCCGGCGGGCCGCCGTCCTCGGCAGGCACGCGGGCGAGCACCATCACCCAGTCGCAATAATCCACGCCGCTTGAGAACTCCCATCGGCCGGACAGGTGGAGCCCGCCCGGCGCGCGTTCGACCCGCGGCGTACGGTTGAGGAAGGACGAGGCCACGGTCGCGTCGGGGTTCTCGCCCCAGACATCGGCCTGGGCCTCACCGGGCAGCATGCCCAGCATCCAGGCATGGCAGGCAAGGATCGCCGCCACCCAGCCGCTCGACGGGCAGGCGCGGGCCAGCTCCATCGACAGGTCGGTCTGGATGCCGAAAGGAAGTTCCAGCCCGCCGAAGCCGCGCGGCTGCATCACGCGGTAGAACCCCGCCTGGCGGAAGCGCCGATCGAACTCGGGCAGGAGCCGCCGGTTGGCCTCGGTCGCCGCAGCGCGGGCGCGCAGATCCGGCAACATCGATCGTGCGGCGGCGAGGATGGTTTCCGCGCTCAAGACAGTCTCTCCCGATCGATCCTCTCTGTGCATGGACTGCGTTTCAACGTAACATCGCGCCGGTGGGTTTCGTACCCGCGGTTGCATCGCAAGGAGGCCGACCATGGCGGAGCCACGCGTGTGTGGTCTGTCCAGCGTCGAATTCGCCGTCCGGGACGTCGGGGCGGCCGCGGCGTTCTATACCGATGTCTGGGCGCTGGAGGCGGTGGCCGAGGACGACGGCGCGCGGTATTTCCGGGGCACGGGCACCGACCACCATATCCTGGTCCTGCACCCCGGCGCCGAGGCGGGGCTGGTCCGGATCAACCTGACCGCGCCCGACGCAGCCGCCGTCGATGGGCTGTTTGCCCGGCTTGCGGGGCGCGATCTTTCGTCGATCGGCGATCCGGGGCCGGTCGAGACGCCGGGCGGTGGCTACGGGTTCGATTTCCGCGACCCCGAAGGGCGCGCCCTGTCGGTCCGTGCCGACGCGGCGACCCATCGCGCGGCCGGCGATGTCGCGGACCGGCCGCGCAAGATCTCCCACTGCGTGCTGACGACCGGCGACATGGCGGGATCGGTGCCCTTCTTCACCGACGCGCTGGGCTTTACCGTCAGCGACACGACCCGCGCGCTGTCCTTTCTGCGCTGCAACACCGACCATCATTCGATCGCACTGGGTGTGGGCAACGCCTCGCGCCTGCACCATGTCGCCTTCGAGATGCCCGATTTGGACTCGGTGATGCGCGGGGCGGGGCGGATGCGCGCGGCCGGCTACCCGATCGAGTGGGGCGTCGGCCGGCACGGTCCGGGCAACAACGTGTTCGCCTATTTCCTGGGGCCCGAGGACTTCGTGATCGAATACACCGCCGAGGTCGAACAGGTCGACGACAGCTACCCGAGCGGCGGGCCGGACGACTGGGGCTACCCCGCGGGGCGATCGGATCTCTGGGGAGTGACCGGCCCGCCGTCACAGCGGATGCGCACCGCCCAGGACAAGATCGCTTTCGTCCCCGCCGCCGTCGGGTGAAGGAGGTCTCGACATGGTGAATTTCACCGGCATCCAGACGCTTGTCTTCTCGTGTCCCGACATGAAGACCGCCAAGCGATTCTACACCGACTGGGGGTTGAACAAGGTCGGCGACACCCGCCAGGGCACGGTCTTCGAGACCGCGGTCGGCTCGCAGATCATCGTCCGCCCAGCCGGATCGGAGGCGCTGCCGCCGCCCGCCGTGCCGGGCATGAATTTCCGCGAGGTGATCTGGGGCGTGGCCACGGAACGCGACTTGGCCGCCGTCCACGGGAGAATCGCGCGCGACCGGGAGGTTTCCGTCGACGAGGACGGCACGATCCGCTGCATCGATCCGTGCGGCTTGGCCGTCGGGTTCCGGGTGTGGCAACATCCGTCCAAGGTCACGGCACCGCGCGCGGCGGTCAACGGCTTCGGCCGCATCGAACGGGTCAACCGGCGCGCGCCGATCTACGACCGGGCGATCCCGATCCGCATGGGGCATATCGGCTTCGTGATGCCCGACATCGCCGCAGCCGAGGCGTTCTATCACGGGCGGCTGGGCTTTCCGATCTCCGACCGCTATGCGGCGGGCGCGGCGGTGTTCATGCGCTGCGCGCCCGAGGAGGATCATCACAATCTGTTCCTGATCAACAGCCGAGGCGGGCCGACGAAGTTCCACCACGTCGCCTTCGAGGTGCGCGACATTCACGAAGTCTTCGCAGGCGGCCTGCACTTCGACCGCAAGGGGTGGCAGACCGAGGTCGGCCCCGGCCGCCACCCGGTCTCTTCGGCCTATTTCTGGTATTTCAAGAGCCCGTGCGAGGGCGCGGTGGAGTACTACGCCGATTCCGACCACCTGACCGAAGACTGGAAGCCGACATCGTTCCGCAACAACCGGTTCTCCGAATGGCACCTGGTCGATGGGATCCGACGGGGCGATGACGGCATGACCCGTCCGTCGATGGCCGCCAACCTGCGACAATAGGACGCCGCGGCCGATGTTTCTGAGGAACTGCTGGTACGCTGCGACCTGGTCCAAGGACCTCGGCCGCGGTCCGTTCGCGCGCACGCTGCTGAACGAGCCGGTGGTGATGTACCGCAGGGAAAACGGCGCGCCAGTTGCGCTTGCCGATCGGTGTTGCCACCGCGCCGCGCCGCTGTCGCGCGGGGTCTGCATCGGCGATCGGCTGGAATGCGGTTATCACGGTCTGCAATACGACCCCGACGGCACGGTGGCGGTGGTGCCCGGCCAGTCGACGGTGCCACCGGGCGCGGCGGTCAAGGCTTACCCTTTGTGCGAAAAATGGAACGTCGTGTGGATCTGGATGGGCGATCCGGGCGCGGCCGACGAAGCGCTGATCCCCGATCTGTTCTGGCTCGACGATCCGGCATGGATCGCCACGCCCGGCCATTTCCATATGGCAGGCAACTACCAGCTTATCGTCGACAACCTGCTGGACCTGACCCATGTGATCTATCTGCACAAGAACACCATCGCCGGGGATCCGGCCGAGGCGGTCACCCCGACCAGGACCGAACGGCTGGAAAACGGGATCAGGGTGGGGCGCTGGATGATCGACATCGCCCCGCCGCCGCTGTTCGCGCAGGCCGGCGGGTTCGAAACCAATGTCGACCGCTGGCAGCAGGTCACCTGGCATCCGCCGTCGAACATCTATCTCGACATCGGGTGTGCGCCCACCGGCACCGGCGCCCCCGAGGGCGACCGCAGCCAGGGGATCTCGATCTGGTCCACGCACCTGGTAACGCCGGAGACCGAGACGACGAGCTATTACCACTGGGCCTACGCGCGCGACTTCCGGCTGGAGGACGAGGGTTTGACCAGGATGCTCTTCGAGGGCTCCCGGGATACGTTCTACGAGGATGTGGAGATGGTCGCTGCGCAGCAGCAGCGGCTGGACGGGGCCAGTCTGGACGGGCTGATCGACATCAACGCCGACAACGCGCAGCTCCAGGCGCGATCCATGTTGGCGGAAATGATCCTTGCGCAATCCCCTCAACTTGAGAATGATGCGGGCACGCGCCCCGGAACCGTGGCCGGATGAGGACGGTTCCCGCGGCGCAGGCGGGGGTACGGGCGCCACCTTGGCCGCTATCGGGCAGGGGTTCGTGGCGCAAAATCCGGTTGGACCCCCGGACCAACAGCTTGAAAGGAGCTGGAATGCCGAACGGAACCGTAAAATGGTTCAACGCGACCAAAGGCTTTGGCTTCATCGTGCCGGACGACGGCACCAAGGATGCCTTCGTACACATCTCCGCGGTCGAGCGTGCCGGACTGTCCGGATTGCGCGAAGGCCAGAAGATCACCTATGAGCTTGTGACTGGACGCAACGGCCGCACCTCGGCGGAAAACCTGGTCGTCGATGACTGACCGGGCGCGCTCACCCGAACACAGGCGCGCAGCGCCTTGCCGCCCCAAGGAGGCTGGACTCCCCGGCACGATGACACAGCGATAGGATCACGCGGGCAGATCGGCCCGCGTCCGGGCGGTCAGACGATCTCACCCTAGCCGATATCGAATACCGGGCCCCGCCGGCAGGCCGGCGGTGCAGGTCGAGCGCAGGGAGGCGTCCGATCTGGCGTGCGCGCGGCCGCCGGAGCCTATTTCAGGCGGGTTCGGACGTCGACCAGCGCCACGCCGCCGCGCCGCACCTCGGCCACCGCGCCCTTCATCGCGCCGGCAAGCTCGCCCGGCTCGATGACGGGACCCGCCCCCCAGGCGCCATAGCCCCGCGCAATGGCTGCATAGTCGGGCTCCGGGGCGACCATGCGCTGGCCTATCCAGGCGTTTTCGACCGGACGGCCGCGCTGTCGGGCAAGCGCGATCTGGTGCTCCTCGTCGTTGCCGAACGAGGTGTTGTTGTGCAGCCCGATCAGCAGCGGCAGGCGGTAATGACAGGCGGTCCACAGGGCGCACGGGTTCATGGTGAAGTCGCCATCGCCCAGGATCGCCACCGTCATCTTGCCGGTATCCTTGAGCGCCAGCGCAGCGCCGACCGCCCCGCCCGGACCATAGCCCACGCCGCCGCCGCCGTTGTTGCCCAGGAGCCGGCCCGAACCCGGAAAGTCCCAGATCCCCTCATACCAGCTCCGCCCGTTGCGGGCGGCCAACACCCAGTCCTCCTCGCGCACGGCCTGCCAGACCTCCCACATCATGCGCGGCACGGTGATCGGCAGCCCGTCCCAGTCTTCCCGGATGCGCGCGCGCTGGGCGCTGCGGATCGCCTCCCGGCGCACGGCGAGTTCCGAGCGACGTGCGCGCGCCCGGTCGACCCACGCCGGCGCGCCCTCCGCGCGCCGCTCGACCGCCGCCAGAAGCCGACCCAGACCGTGCACCGGATCGGCCAGCAGCAGCACATCGGCCGGCGAGCCGGCGCCGCCGGCGTTCGACCAGTGGTCGACGGCAAGCTCGTTGACCGACAGATCGATCACCTTGCGCGTGCCCGCGGTCGCGTTGCGCGTATCGCCGCGCGCCCCGGCATAGCTGCCGGTGAGCGCGGCAAGGTCCGGGCAGTCGATGCCGAGCACGACATCGGACTGGCTGCGGATCTCATCACGCGGCCCGCGATAGCCCGGATTCAGGTTTTGCGGATGGGCGCTCGGCACGCAGACGATGTCGGTGCCGTCCTGATATGCCGCCCCCAGGAGCTCGATCAGCCGGACGAGCGGTCGGTCGATGCCCGGCTTGCGGCCGAACCGGCCGCCGAACACCAGCGGGCAAGCCGCCTCGACCAGCAGATCGGCCGCGGCCTCGACCGCCTCGGCAGGGGCGGCAATCGGCGGCACGGGCCGGTAACGCGGCAGCCCGACATCGGGCAGGTCCGGGGCGGCGGCGAGCTTCGCCTCCTGCAGCCCGGCATCGATCGAGACGTAGGTGGGTCGTGTCGGCGCGCTCTCGGCGATGCGACGGGCGCGCAGGATCGACTCCAGAGTGGCGACCAGGGTCGAGGGCTCGTCTGTCCATTTGGTGTAGGGCCTGACCGCCTCGCACTGGGTGTTGGCCGAATGCAGCCAGTCGATCGCCCGGCGTTCGGCCGGATCGGCCGGGCCGGAGCCGCCCAACACCAGGATCGGCACCTCGTCGCACCAGGCGTTGTAGAAGGCCATCATCGCATGCTGCAGCCCGACCAGGTCGTGCAGGATGACCAGGCTCGCCTTGCCGGTGACCTTGCTGTAGCCCTGCGCCATGTGCAGTGCCACTTCCTCGGCGCCGCACAGGATAATTTGCGGCCCGGTGTTGCGGGTATGGTTGACCAGCGAATCGTGTAGCGCGCGGAAGCTCGAACCCGGCGTCAGCATCACATACGCAAAGCCCATCGCCTGGATCAGTGCGCAGATCGCATCCGAGCCGTACACCGCATCCATGCGGTTGCGCGGCAGGTTGACCGGTACTTCCGACTGAAACTTCGCGCGTTGCCGATCCATCTGCCGTGCCTTTCCCCGCGCCGGTGCGGTGGGCCAGTGTGGTCGCAGGCCACGGCGCTGCCAAGCGCCGGGATCGGCAATCGCCTATCGCCAGCCGGTGGCGTCCTCGATCGCGGCGAGGTCCGCTTCGGTCATCCGCCACGCGCCCGCCTGTGCATTGCGGCGCGCCTGTTCGGGTGTTCGCGCCCCGGCGATGACGCTGGACACCCCTGGCCGCCCGGCGAGCCACGATATGGCGAGATCGAGCAGTTCGCGTCCCCGGTCGCGAGCAATCCGGGTGAGCGCCTCGACGGTTTCGAACGTCGTCTCGTGCAGCCCGGCGCCGGCGACCCGCCCGGAGCCGTCGCCCAGCCTGGTGCCGCGTGGCGGGCGGACGCCGCGGCGGTATTTGCCGGTCAGCGCACCGCTGGCCAGCGGGTAGTAGGGCAGCAGGCCCACACCGGCATCCACGCAGGCCGGCAGCAGATCGGTCTCGATGCGCCAGTCGAGCAGGTTGTAGGCATTCTGCGCGGTAACGAAACGGGCAAGCCCGCGTGCACGTGCGCGCCGGTCGGCGGCCTGGAGCTGTTCGGCGGAAAAGTTCGAGCAGCCGATCCAGCGCACCTTGCCGTCGTTCACCAGCCGGTCCATCGCCGCCAGCGTTTCCTCGATCGGCGTGCTCGGGTCGGGGCGGTGGATCTGGTAGAGGTCGATGTAATCGGTGCGCAGCCGGCGCAGGCTGGCCTCCAGCGCGCCGGCAATGCGCTCCGGCGTTGCGCGGCCCGACAGGCCGAACTTGGTCGCGATCTGGACCCTGGGCCGCCGCGCGCCGAGGGCCTGGCCGATGAACGCCTCGGAGGTGCCGTTGCCGTAAGCCTCGGCGGTATCGAAGAAGGTGATGCCGGCATCGATGGCCGCATCGATCACCGCAGCGGAGTCACGCACGTCCAGGCGCCTGCCGAAATTGTTGCAACCGATCCCGATCGCAGAGACCTCGAGATCGCAGACATCGGGCCGTGCCAGGGTCTTACGCCACATGATGCGGTCCTTATAATTGATCGTGCAAAGAT
>CAYFYS010000071.1:0-8225 GCA_964347365.1 uncultured Rhodospirillaceae bacterium
GAACGTGACCGCATAGGTCTCGAACAGATCGGCCGCCATCCCCGCGCAGTCGCCCACATTGTCGCCCACGTTGTCGGCGATCACCCCGGCGTTGCGCGGGTCGTCCTCGGGGATCCCGGCCTCGATCTTGCCGACGAGGTCGGCGCCGACATCAGCGCCCTTGGTGAAGATCCCACCGCCCAACCGTGCGAAAATCGAAATCAGGGAGGCGCCGAAACCAAGCGCGACCAGGGCTTCGAGAATATGGCGAAGGCCGGCGGGATCGGCCGGATCGAAGATCTCGCGCAGGATGACGTAGTAGACCACCACGCCCAGCAGGCCGAGACCGACGACGAGCATGCCGGTAACCGCTCCCGACTTGAAGGCGATGTCGAGCGCCGGCTTCACGCCGCCGGTACGTGCGGCGTTGGCGGTGCGCACGTTGGCCCGCACCGAAACGTTCATGCCGATGTAACCGGCCATGCCCGACAGGATCGCGCCGACGAAGAAGCCGATCGCGACGTAGAGGTTGAGCAGCAGCCCGAGGATGACACCCACGACGATGCCGACGATGCCGATGGCGGTATATTGGCGGTTCAAATAGGCCCCGGCGCCTTCCTGGATCGCCGAGGCGATCTCGATCATCCGGTCCGTACCGGGATTCGCCGCCAGGATCGAGCGGACCGCATAAAGCCCGTACAAGATCGCAAGACCGCCGCAGGCGGCAACGATCCAATAGGTGGTCACCATCATCGTCGGAGAGCCTCTGTTCTGATCCGGATTCTGGGCCGACCCGAGGCACGCACGACACCGGAGATCGGGCAGCCGGCCGGTGGCGGGGCGGGTCGATCAGGGATGCGCGCCGAACATGCCAGAACGCACCGGTCAAGGCAACAGCGCCGGCCCGGCTGCGGTACGTGCGGGGCTCACGCCGCCTGGCTCTGGCGCGCCTGGTCGAATTTGAGCCACAGAACCGCGCACAGGATCAGGACGATCAGAGGGGCGACGAGCAGGTTGACAATGGCCCAGCCGTAGACGTGGAGCGAGGCACCGGAGAACACGCCGCCGATGGCGACCGCCCCCCAGATGCAGAAATCGTTGAATCCCTGGGTCTTGGCCATTTCCGAGGGGCGGTAACAATCGGTCAGCAGGGTCGTGCCGCCGATGAACAGGAAGTTCCAGCCGATGCCGACGAGGATCAGCGCACCGAGGAAATTGAAAAATCCGACCCCGGCCAGGTTGATCGCCACGCACAGGGCGAGCAGCAGCGCGCCGGTGATCATGATGTTCGTGGTTCCGTAGCGGGCGATCAGGTGTCCGGTGAAGAAGGACGGCAGGAACATCCCGATGATGTGCGCCTGGATCACGAACGCCGATTCGCTGAAGGCAAACCCGCAATCGGCCATCGCCAACGGCGTGACAGTCATCAGGAAGGACATCACCACATAGCCCGACACCGCGCCGATGATCGCGACCAGGCACTTGGTCTGCGCGAGAATCTTCAGCAACGGGCGTTGCGGACCGCTGCGGGCCGCCTTGCTCATCGGCGGGATCGTCAGGAACATGATCACCACGCCGATCGCGATGCAGATGCCGACCACCGCGCCGAACGTGCCGGCAAAAACAACCGGATCGAACATGTCCTTGGTCAGGCGGGCCATGTTCGGGCCGGTCACGGCGGCGACGAGTCCGCCCGCGAGCACGAGCGAGATCGCGCGCCCGCGCATCGCCGGTTCTGCCGAATCGGCGGCAGCGAAGCGGAAGAACTGACCGAAAGAGTTGAACGAGCCGATGAGCGCGGTGCCCGCGGCGAACAGCCAGAAGGAGCCGAGGAAGATCGCCGCCGTTGCGACCATCCCGCCGAGGGCACCGATCGCAGCCCCGGTCAGGAAGCCGAGCCGGCGCCCGACCCGGCCCATATAGAGCGATGCCGGGATCGCGGTCGCCATCGTGGCGGCGAATTGAAGCGCGACCGGAACGGTGGCATAGACCTTGTCCTCGGCGAGCAGGTGCCCGACCAGCGCCCCGGAGGCGATGATTGCCGAGGTGGTGGTCATGAACAGCGCCTGGCACAGGGCGAGCAGCGCGACGTTGCGATTGATGCCAGCGAGAAAGGACACCGCGGCACATTACGCCCAAGACGGTCCCGGGTGAACGCCCAGCTTCGCATGGCAGCCAACCCGGCGCTGGCCGCCGGTCGCGGAGCGGTCAACGCCGCCGGGCGCCCGCAAAATGGCGGTAACCGGTCTGCGGCAGGGCAAGCAGACGCCCGTCGTTGTCGCGCACGCGCACCCCCTCGCCCGCCCTCATCCGGCCGATCCGGGTCAGCGGAACGGCAAGTTCCCGGGCCAGAGCCCGGACTTCGTCGACGCGCCAGGACGCGACGGTAAAGACCAGCTCATAATCGTCGCCGCCGGTCAGGATCAGGGACGTGGTGGAAGGATCCCCCGGGCCCTCGGCCACGGCCGCCGGCGACCGCGGGACCGCGCCGGCCTCGATCTCTGCACCGAGGCCCGACGCGGTGCAGATGTGACCGAGATCCGCGATCAGACCGTCGGAGATGTCGGTGGCTGCCGTCGCCAGCCCGCGCAGCCGCGCACCGAGTTGCAGCCGTGGACGCGGCAGCCGGTAACGATCGATCAGATAAGCGCGGGCTGCCGCATCGACAACCGCATCCGGGTTGCGGAGCGCCCGCAGCCCCAGCGCGGCATCACCGATCGTCCCGGAGACATAGACCTCCTCGCCGCCGCGCGCGCCGGATCGAAGAAGCGCCGTGCCCAGCTCGATTTCGCCGAACGCGGTGACGGACAGACAAGCCGGACCCGGGGTCGCGGTGGTATCGCCGCCCAGCAGGGAGAGGCCGTGGAAGGCCTGGTCTTCCCCGATACCGGCGGCGAAGCGATCGATCCATCGCGCCTCGATATCCACGGGCAAGGCAAGACCCAGCAGATACCCGCGCGGCCGCGCGCCCATCGCGGCAAGGTCCGACAGGTTCACCCGCAAGAGCTTCCTTGCGATCAGATCGGGCGGATCGTCGGGCAGAAAGTGGACGCCACCGACCAGCATGTCGGTGGTCGTGACCAGCGTGCAGCCGGGTCGGGGAGCGATCAGGGCCGCGTCGTCGCGCAGGCCCAGCGCGCCGGCATCGCCCGCGGCCAGCGGCGCGAACAGCGCCTCGATCAGCGCGAACTCATCGCGCGGTGGCCGCGGCGATATCGCGCGCGTCTGCGGTGCTGGTGAACTCGGCCTCGCGCAGCCGCCGGGCCAGACCATCAAGGATCGCGTTGGCCATTCCGCACTCGGCCGAATCGAAGAACGCATCGGCCAGATCGACATATTCGGAGATCGCCACCCGCGCGGGCACCGCCCGTCGAACCAGCAACTCGTAGACACCGGCACGCAGGATACAGCGCAGCAGAAGCTCGACCCGCTCCAGGGGCCAGGTTTCCCGCAGCGCAGCGCCCAGCATTGCGTCGATCTCCCGGGATCGCGCGTGCGCGCCCCGCACCAGTTCGGCGAATAGCGCCTGGTCGGGCTTGATCGGCGTCTCGTTGTCGTCGAGCACGCCGCCGCGGCGAAACTCCCGAAACTGGAGGATGACCGAATCGAGCGGGGCGCCGGTGATTTCCGCCTGGTAAAGCGCCTGGACTGCGGCTAGGCGCGCTGCGCTCAACCGCGCCGGAAGGGCTCCGGCTCCGGATGTCCGTGGCCCGGTCCGGGCCATCACACGTCCAGCCCGAAGCGCCGTTTCAGGGCGATCATCGCAAGGCAGGCGCGTGCCGCCGCGCCGCCGCGATCCTGTTCCTGACGCCGCGCCCGGGCCATCGCCTGCGCGCGGTTCTCGCAAGTCAGGATCCCGTAGCCGATGGCCAGCCCGTGAACCAGAGCGAGGTCTTGCAGACCGCGCGCGCTCTCCTGGCAGACATAGTCGTAATGGGTCGTTTCGCCGCGTATGACGCAGCCTAAGCCGATGAACCCGTCGAAGCGGTGCCCTGCTCCAGGCTTTTTCATCGCCTCGGCGGCAAAGCGGATAGCACCGGGAATCTCGAACGCGCCCGGGACGACGATGCGCTCATGGCTTGCGCCCGCACCCTCCAGCACCGCGACCGCGCCGGCGACCAGCTCCTCGGCAATCGCCTCGTAGAACCGCGCTTCGCCCATCAAGACGTGGGGGGTGTCGGGCATGCCGGCTCCTAAATCGGCCCCGTGCCGATGGCCCGCCGTTCGACGATACGCAGACCGTAGGCTTCCAGCCCCACGACCGCCCGCGGATGGTTGGTCAGCAGGATCATGTCGTGGACCCCGAGGTCGCGTAGGATCTGGGCGCCGACACCGTAGTCACGCAGCGCCGGCGGGCTGAAGGCGCGCTCGCCACCGGTGATGACGCTGACCTCCACAGAGGCGGCACCGGGATCGTCGGGCAACTCGTGGCGCAGGCGAACCTGATTGGCGAAACTTTGCGCATAGGAATCGCGGATCATCACCACGACCCCGCGCCCCGCCTCGCTGATCGCGCGAATGCAGGCTTCCATGTCCTGGCCGCGGCCGCTGGTCTGATCGTGCAGCACGTCGTCGAGAACATTGATCGCGTGCATGCGCACCAGCAACGGCTCGGGCCCGGCGATGTCGCCCTTGATAAGTGCCAGATGTTCGGCGCCGCTGATCCGGTTGACATAGACGATCAGCCGGAAGTCGCCGCCGTTGCTCCGGCGTACCCGGGTTTCCAACAGCCGCTCGACCAGCGTGTCATGGCGCAGACGATAGGCGATAAGCGCCTCGATAGTCGCGATCTTAAGGCCGTGATACTGGGCGAAGCCGACCAGGTCGGGCAGCCGGGCCATGGTGCCGTCGTCCTTCATGATCTCGCAGATCACGCCCGAGGGGTTCAGGCCGGCCAGACGGGCGATGTCAACCGAGGCCTCGGTATGGCCGGCGCGCTCGAGCACGCCGCCCTCGCACGCCACCAACGGGAAGACATGGCCCGGCGTGACGATATCCTCGGCTCCCTTGGTGGGGTCGATCGCAACGGCGATCGTGCGCGCGCGGTCCGGAGCGGAAATTCCCGTCGTCACCCCGTCGCGCGCCTCGATCGAGACCGTAAACGCGGTCTGGTGGCGGGTCCGGTTGCGCTGGGACATCAGCGGAAGGCCGATGGCCTGGACCCGCGGCCGGGTCATCGCCAGACAGATCAACCCGCGCCCGTGGGTGGCCATGAAGTTCACCACCTCCGGCGTTGCCATCTGTGCGGCGACCACCAGGTCGCCTTCGTTCTCGCGGCCCTCGTCATCGACCAGGATGACCACGCGGCCGTTGCGGATGTCCTCGATGACCTCCTCGATGGGGGACAGGTAGCCGGCGGCGTTGCCCATCGCAGCCCGGCCGACTTCGGATTTCGATGCAAATTCGAGCTTGTCGCTCACGCGGGGGCTCCCCCATCGACCGATCGATCGCGGTCCAGCAGCCTGGCGACGTAGCGTGCGAGGGTATCGACTTCGAAATTGACCCGATGGCCGGCGCCCAGCCGCCCGAACGTCGTGCGCGCGCGGGTGTGGCCGATGATGTTTACCCCGAAACGCCGCCCGTCGGTTTCGTTGACGGTCAGGGAAACGCCGTCCAGGGCAATCGATCCTTTCGGCGCGACATAGGGGCCGAAGCCTTCGGGCGCTTCGAAGGTGAACCGAACGCTGTCGCCCTCCGGCAGGGTGTCCAGTATGCGCGCGGTGCCGTCGACATGGCCTGAAACGATATGCCCGCCGATCTCGTCACCGACCCTGAGGGAACGCTCCAGGTTGACGGTCGTGCCGACCTGCCAGCCCTCCAGTGTCGTCCTGCTCATGGTCTCGGCCGAGGCCTCGACGGCGAACCAGCCCGGCCCGCGGTCGACCACCGTCAAGCACGGCCCCGAGCACGCGATCGAAGCGCCGATGTCGATCTCGGCGGTGTCGTAGGCGGTCTCGATCTCGATGCGCGTATCGCCGCGGCGCTGCACGGCGCGAACCCGACCCAGATCGGTGACTATTCCGGTGAACATCGGTTCTCTCGCCGTCCCGGGCGCTATGCCGGCAGATAGGTTTCGACCAGGGCGGCGCCGACGGGCTGGACGGAAATCTTGGCGAAGTCGACCGCTGCGTCAAGCGTATCGACCCCCAGCGCGGCGACCGCGGCACGCCCGTCCCCGCCGATCAGCAGCGGCGCGCGATACCAGACCAGCCGATCGACCAGACGGGCGCGCAGCAGCGATGCCGCAACTGCGCCGCCGCCCTCCACAAGGACCGAAGTGATCCCTTCGCCCGCGAGCGCGGCGAGCGCTGCGGCCAGGTCGATCCGGCCGTCTGCGCGCTCGGCGACGGGCAGAAGCCTGACCGCGCTGCCCGCGTAGTCCCGCCGGCGCAGATGTGCGCGTGCGCGCGGCAGCACCAGCCAGGTCGGCGTCCGGGATGCGGTCGCGATCAGGGCGTGGGTCCGCGGCAGGGCCGTTGCGCCGTCGACCAGAACGCGGACCGGGCTTGCGCCCTCCAACCCGGCCAACCGGCAGGTCAGCGCGGGGTTGTCCATTAGCGCGGTCCGCGCACCGACCAGGACCGCATCGTGGCGCGCACGCAGCAGGTGGACCGACCGGCGCGCGGCCTCGCCGGTGATCCAGCGGCTGTGACCGTCCCGGGTAGCGATCCGCGAATCGAGCGTGGAGGCGAGCTTCAACGTCACCAGCGGCCGGCCGTAGCGCGTGCGCATCACGAACCCGGCCAGCACCCGTTCCGCCTCGCCGGCGCACAACCCGGTCTCCACGGCCAGGCCCGCTGCGCGCAGTCTGGCGATACCGCGCCCGTCGACCCGCGGGTCCGGGTCGGAAACCGCAGTGACCACGCGGGCGATACCGGCCGCGATCAGGGCATCGGTGCACGGCGGCGTCCGGCCGTGATGTGCGCACGGCTCCAGCGTCACATAGGCGGTCGCGCCGGCTGCGGACCGGCCGGCGCGTTCCAGCGCGATCGTCTCGGCGTGCGGCCGTCCGCCGTCGGCCGTCATGGCGCGGCCGACGATCACGCCTTCGGCGACGATGACGCAACCCACCGCCGGGTTGGGCCAGGCACGGCCGAGCGCACGCCGCGCGAGTGCCAGCGCAGCGCGCATGTAGGACCGGTCACTCGCTGGTGCCGGTGCCACTCAACGTCCCGACGAAATCTTCGAAATCGCGCGCCTCGCGGAAGTTGCGGTAGACGGAGGCGAACCGCACGTAGGCGACTTGGTCGAGATTGGCCAGGGCGTCCATGACCATTCCGCCGACGGTGCTGGATTCCACCTCGGTCTCGCCGGCGCTCTCCAGACGGCGGATGATCCCGTTGATGATCCGCTCGATCCGCTCGGCCTCGACCGGCCGCTTGCGCAGCGCGATCTTCATCGACCGGGCGAGCTTTTCGCGGTCGAGCGGCTCGCGCGCCCCCCCCGCCTTGATCACGGTCAGATCGCGCAGCTGGACGCGTTCAAAGGTCGTGAAGCGTTGCGAGCACGTCACGCAGACGCGGCGCCGTCGGATCGCCGAGTTGTCCTCCGTCGGGCGTGAGTCCCGCACCTGTGTATCGTCGCATCCGCAGAACGGACAACGCATTCCGGCACCCTAGCTTTTCCATCCGATCGACGCCGGTCGAGGAGTCCGCTGGCCGGACGCGCCAGCGGGCCCCGATCACGCCTTGGGGTATATCGGAAACCGCCGGCACAGCGCCAGAACCCGCGCGCGCACCGAGGCTTCGATTGCGCCGATGTCCGGATCGGCATCGGCGAGCGCGTCGACCACCTCGCAGATCATCGCGCCGACCTGTTCGAATTCCACGACCCCGAATCCGCGCGTCGTCGCAGCCGGCGAACCCAGCCGGATGCCCGAAGTGACCGTCGGCTTCTGCGGATCAAACGGCACCCCGTTCTTGTTGCACGTGATGCCGGCACGCTCCAGGCTCTCTTCGGTGTGCCTGCCCGTCAGGCCTTTGCGCCTGAGATCGACCAGCATCAGGTGGGTGTCGGTCCCGCCGGAGACGATGTCGAGCCCGCCTGCGATCAGCCGGGTGGCGAGCGCCTTGGCGTTGGCGACCACGGCGGCAGAGTAGGCCGCGAACTCCGGCCGGAGCGCCTCGCCGAGCGCCGCGGCCTTGGCGGCGATGATGTGCATCAACGGCCCGCCCTGGGTGCCGGGGAAGATCGACGCGTTGACCTTCCGGGCGCTGTCCGCGTCGTTGGGAAGGATCCTCCCGCCG